>JAQVTV010000104.1 GCA_028699855.1 Candidatus Izemoplasmatales bacterium
ATCGGCGTTGTTGTCTTGATTTTGGTTCTGGCTTACAAAAGGCCGATTAACCGCAAGCGTAAATGACACAACAGGAATATTTGTGTTCGTATAACGCAATTCAGGGTCGCGAACGAGCCTGCCAATCAATACAACTTTGTTTAACATCGTTCTGTCCTCAACCTTACTTTTCTTCGCGCGAAATGACGATATGGCGAAGAATGTCCTCTTTGATTCGCATAACGCGATCAAGTTCGGTCGTGGCTTCTGCAGTCGTCTTCACTTGCACGACAACATAATACCCTTTTTTGAAATCTGCGATTTCGTAGGCAAGCTCACGCATGCCCCATTCGTTGACTTGAAGATCTTCCGCGCCGCGGTCAAGCAAGATCTGGCTTAACTCGAGGATAAGTCCTTTGCGGGCTTCTGCTTCAAGGGTCGGGCGAATGATATACATGATTTCGTATTTTCTCATATGATTCCCTCCTTATGGTCTACTGGCTGCTTTGCAGCAAGGCGTGAGAAATCTCACGTTTAATTATTATAACACACCATCCGTGCTTTGTCCACAAAATCCGACGAGTGAACATCAATTACACATCTACATTATAAATGCGCTTGAACTCGTCTTTCATCCGAACAGGAATGAGGAAAATCGCGCTCATACTGACGGTCGCTGCCAGAAGAATGATCAGCCGGTAGTCCATTCCGGAATATTCCGCCATCAAGCCGATGATCAAGGTGCCCACGATCGCTCCGAAATTCCATAACAGTTGCTGGGTCGCATTGACTCTTCCCCGGATGGGGCCGGGAATATAGGTTTGCGTGGCGCTCATCCGGATATTGAACGATGTGACGGACAACAATCCGACGATGAAGCTCGAAACGACCATGAGTGCGTAGACAGGAAGATACAACATCGTCGCACTCATCACTTCCACGGTGATATACACACTTACCGCGATCAGGTATTTCTTGTTTGTTGGATATTTGAACAGGTAGTGAATGATTCCTCCGACGACCCGCCCCACAGCGGATGCGCTCACAAGGAAAGAAAAGTGTTGCAGATTATAGGTCGCGCTTTGCACAAAATAGGGCATACGCAATAAGTCTGCAGCCGCATAGACAAACGAAAAAGCCGCAAACAATATCCCGATGCCCAATATGCCGCGTTCTTTCTTATAGTAAACAACCGCTTCACGCAGATCCTGAATGAACTGCGGTCCCTTGACGATTTGCTGATTGAGTTTCTCTTCGGCGTTGATCAACAACTCAATAGATGCCGTAATGAAAAAAGTAACGGCATTGAACACCATCAGCAAAGCGACACCATGCACGAAATTCTCAATAAAGTACGCCGCGACCGGTGCCATGACAGCTGCCGATATCGGCCATATCAAGCTTGAAATGGAATACGCCTTAGAATGCAACCCCGGAGAGATGACTTCAGGAAACAAGCTCATGAAAGCGACTTGATACAAAGTATCGATTACACCAAATCCAGCTGCGACGATAGTGAATACGAGAACATTGAAATAACCTTGAAACAAAATGATGCTGATGATCGCAAACAAGAACGCACAAAAAAAATCGATCGTAACGATGATTTTTTTTCGTGAATGACGGTCGACGAACGGACCGACAATGAAGTTGGTCACCACTCGGGGTATGATGTTCGCAATCGTGAATAAAGCCAATGTCAGGGGTGATCCGGTCTCTTTGTAAATGAGAATACCAAACGCGATCCCTGCCGCAGCGCTGCCAAAAGCAGAAATGAACGATCCGATGGTGACAATAGAAAAATTACGATTCCACAGTTTCATGTGCGCCCCAAATCCAACAATGTCATTCAATCCCCCATTGAGGGTTCTTCGTGATGCTTTTTCGGGAAGAACGGGACAAGCATGGATACGCTGTCACGATATTCCTGATACTCCGGACGGAACATGAGGATCTTCTTTTCCATCATCGGAATACTGATGAATAGAAACAAGGCCGTCATCATGATCGGCGCAATGATCAGAAAATCAATTCTCACTGCTCCCGCATACATGACCCAGACACCCCACCACATCAAAACCTCGCCAAAGTAATTCGGATGCCTCGAGTATTTCCATAATCCGATGGATATGCATTTCTTCTGATTTTTGTGATCCTCACGGAAGACATACATCTGCCGATCAGAGATGTACTGGATCGAGGTTGCGGCAATCGACATCAAAAATCCGATCACCATCAATAGCGAAAACCCCGACTCGGCCTGAAGCAAGAAATATGCGGGCACCATCTGCAAGAACACGATCAAGGTCGGCATCATGTTGATGCCGAAAAGGTTCGACCAGAACCAGAGTTCCGGTTTGCTCTGGCGAATCATCGTATATCGCCAGTCCTGATGCGAAAAATCCCGCCAATTCAAAGCCCAGTTGTACGTCAGGCGAATCGCCCAAAAGAAAACCGCAAGAATCAACAAAATCGCACCGAAACTCAAAGCGACGCCTTCAATGATGATCCATCCGGTGATGATGAGCGGCGGAATGACGCTCCAATACGGATCATATGCACTCGCGTTCTTGATGATCAAGCCGAATCCCCAGACGATGAGGGTTGCGACCACATCTGCGATAAGCATCCGCCAAATCGGGCTGGATATGAGATTCCGGGTCGTGAGATATACCGCCAATCCCACACCGATCGAGAAGAGATACACAAGCGATAATAAATAAATGGTCCCTTTTTTGCCAGTAAAAAAATCTTTCATGCTTTCACCGCTTTCTTAAGTAATGGATGACAGACAAAAGTGCATGCGCACTCGCTTGAAGCCGAATCTGATTGCGGGTGCCTGTAAAAACCTTGTGGATAACAAAGGAATGGTTTTCAACGGCGATACCAAGATAAATCGTTCCCACGGGGTGTGTGTCGTCTCCCCCTTCGGGACCGGCATAGCCGGTGGATGCGATGGTGATGTCCGATGATGTCAGCCTTTGCAAAGAGACTGCCATCGCCAATGCGGTTTCTGGACTCACGACACCAAAGTTATCCAACGTTTCTTTAGCCACATGCAGAAGATCGATTTTTGCTTGGTCACTGTAGGTGATCAGTCCCTGATGGAAAATGTGCGATGCGCCCGGTTGCTCCAGAATCATGGAGGCAATCAACCCCCCGGTCACCGACTCGGCGGTGGATACCGTCCAAGAACGGCGATGGAGGCAATCGAAAAAGACTTCAGACACCTGCTGGTTCACATCGAAAACCAGATAATCCGCAAAAATCCGCTCAATGTGGGTTTGGTGGATGCGCAAAGCGTCCGCTTCCTTCGAAGTGATCCGACATACAAGCGCACCAAGGATATGATAAAAACGCACCATCCCGGAAAATTCGTACGTGTGATCGCGATAACGCTTCTTCGCATCCGACAGTGCAATATCATACAAGATATAGGACAGGGAAAAACAATCTTGTCGCATCTGTATCACCTATATGTTGAAACGAAAATGGAAGATGTCTCCGTCTTGAACGACATACTCTTTGCCTTCAAGCCGGTACTTTTTGAGTTCTTTCGCTTTTTGTTCCGAGCCGCTCGCCATCAAATCCGTAAACGCGATGGTTTCCGCCCGGATAAAACCTTTTTCGAAATCGGAATGGATGATTCCTGCACACTCGGGGGCTTTCATTCCGTTTTTGAATGTCCACGAACGGACTTCCTTTTCGCTTGCGGTAAAAAATGTCTTCAGTCCGAGCAAGTCATAACTCTTGCGAATCAAATCATCCAAACCTGAAGATTCCATGCCGATTTCATGGAGATATATCAATCGTTCTTCGTCCGATAATTCCGATAGTTCCTGTTCAATCTTCGCGCTGATCACAGTCACTTTTGCGTGTTCCTTCAGCGCTTTTTCCGTGATAGCGGTCACTACTGAATTATCGCTATAATCAGCCATTTCCGATTCATCGATATTACATACGTAAAGCATAGGTTTCGCGGTAAGAAAATTGAAATTTCGGATGATTTTATCTTCGTCCTTAGTCAAGCTGACGGTGCGGATCGGTTGCGAAGTTTCAAGCGCTTGACGTAAACGGTTGAGAATCTCATACTCTCTCACAGCTTCCTGATCCGTCTTCATTTCCGAACGCTTCTGAATTTTGGGCAGACGCTTTTCAATCATTTCCAAATCCGCAAATATCAATTCAAGTTCAATGGTCTCAATATCGCGCAAAGGGTCGACCGACCCATCGACATGGATGACATTATCATCGGTAAAACAGCGAACCACATGACAAATCGCATCCACATTGCGGATATAGGAAAGAAACTGATTGCCCAATCCTTCACCTCTAGATGATCCTCTGACCAATCCGGCGACATCGGTGAATCTGAATGCAGTCTTGACGACCTTTTTGGGTTTGTACATCTCGACCAAACGGTCCATGCGCATATCCGGCAGTTCTACGACGCCGATATTAGGTTCAATCGTCGAAAAAGGAAAGTTGATCGCGGGCATTTTTGCCTTGATGATCGCATTGAACAATGTTGTTTTACCCACATTGGGCATACCGATAATGCCTGCAGTTAAACCCATATGAA
>JAQVTV010000105.1 GCA_028699855.1 Candidatus Izemoplasmatales bacterium
TCCCAATGCCTTTGTGTGATTGCCCAAGACATAGTAAAAGGCTCCGGATTGTTGAACATGGACCAATACGATGATGTTGGACGCGAGTACCACCAAAAGGACCAGCAACCCGAACGTCGTCGTGATGACAATCGAACGTTTGCGAAAAAGCGGAATGACCAAGGCTGCGCCCAAAAGCACCAATAGCTGGATGATCGGCAGTTGTTCAATCATGGTCTGCCTCCTCCGCCATCATCCGGGCGATTTCCTCTTGGTCGATGCTTCCATAGGTCTCATGCATGCGGATGACCAAACTCAAGGAGTACACCGTAATCGACACGACCACGACGATGCCGGTCAGAATGAATACCGAAGGCAATGGATTGATGAAAAGCTGATCCGGCTGGTCCGGATCGATGATCGGGGGAACACCGCTTGTGACGTTGCCGATGGCGATGAAAAAGAGAAAAACACCCGTGCCCATGATGTTGATGCCTAAAATCTTCTTGATCAGGTTCGTATGGTTGACCACCGTCGCCAAACCGATGACGAACAAAATGGCTGCTCCGAGATAGTTGATATGATCGATGATCGGCTGAAGAAACGTCATGCGTCTTTCACCTCGATCAATGTATGAAATATCGTGATGAACGTTGAGGCGACCTTGATGCCGATCGCGATCATCAAAAGCGGAATCATCCCCGCGCTCCATAACGAACCGGGGGTGCCCATGTCAAACCCTGCACCCTTGTTCGCGAGGAAATGGCCCGCTACCACAATCCCGATCACGCCGATCAGGATATACAGAATGATCCCGCCGCTTTCCGCAAAAGCGGATGCTTTCTCGGAAAACTTGCGCTTGGCCTGGTCCACACCGAACACCAAGGTATACAGAATCAGACTCGTGCCGATCATCGTGCCACCGGCAAACCCGCCGCCGGGCGAGATGTGGCCGTTGAGGATGATGAAAATGCCATATAGTTGGATGAAAGGCGTGATGATTCTGGCGATGGTTTTCAGTACTTGATCTTTCATCATCTAACCTTCCTTTCGGGTCGAATCTCCGACTTTCAACACCGATAACAAAGCGATGATCGCCGTGAACAGCACGATCGTTTCGCCTAAGGTGTCAAAACTTCGGTAATCCGCGAGGATCGCCGAGATGATACTCGTCGCTCCGGTTTCTTCGACTCCGTGTTCGAGATAATGATCAATGCTGTCATTGTAGGAAGGTGCATCGACCGATAGGATCGCCGGCATATTCATGATATTGATCACCAGTACGCCCAAAAGCCCGGCGAACAAAAGAAGTCGGATGATTTTCTTCATTTTTCATACCTCTTCGTCCGACCAATCACGGCGATCAAAATGATCGTCGTCACACCAGCTCCGATCGCAGCTTCCGTCAGCGCGACATCCGGTGTCTTCAACACCAACCATAACACGCTCATCATCAAAGAATAGGCAGAAAAGATGATGACGGCACTGATCAAATCTTTCGTCCGCTCCACGACCAACGCACAAACAATGAGAAACACCACGAGGATCACATTCAAAGCAACCACATCAATCACCTGCCTCATCCAGCGATTTCGGTTTATCTTGACGGCGCATATATTCGCTTTTGGCAATATAGTGCGCCGCAGTCGGATTGGTTAACCATACAAAAATCAAGACGATCAAAATGTTCAACGACACCATCGTGAATCCTTGCCAGATGATCATTCCGATGAAAATCAAACCCGCACCCATCGTATCACATTTCGATGTCGCGTGAATCCGCGAAAACACATCGGGCATCCGGATCAGTCCGACCACACCGACGAAATAGAAAAAGGCTCCTCCAAGCAAGAACACAACGACGCATATATCCCGAATAATCGTCCACATCAGAGATCAGTCCAATCGCTTTCTTAATAAGTATTTCGCGACGCCCAAAGTCGCGATGAAGCCCACCATCGCATAGATTAACGCCACACTCACATAACCGCTCTGATGGCTGATCAAGGCGATCATGACGATGATCGAACTCACTTTGGTCGAAATGACGTTGATCGCGACGATCCGGTCGGCGGCCGAAGGTCCTTTATAGGCGCGATACAACGCCACGAAAGACGTCATGACCAAAAAGATGATGATGACGATGACAAAAATATCCATCATTTATCCGACCTCTCATATGCGACAAAGGCTTGCTCGAGTGGTCCGTCTTTGAGTTCTTCCAAGTATTCCGGTTTCAAGGCATGAACGATAATCCTGTCTTGATCCACATCTATACTCAAAGTCCCCGGTGTCAAGGTGATGGCGTTGGCATAGAGAGATTGATTCAACGCTTTTGTCAAGGGTTGAGGTATCTCACCGAACTTGGGATCGATCGTGAGTCGCTTTCCCAAAATGATCTTGACCAGTTGAAAATTCGCTTTGACGATCTGAATGACCACCCTGTAACATATGACGCAAAAAGCCCATGCGCCTTTGAAACTCAAACGGGTCCGTTCCGTTTCATCAAAGAGCAAGTTCAGATTGTATAAAACGACGATGCAAGAAGCTGCCATCCCGACAATGACGACTTCCCATGCGACATGCGAAGATAGAATCAGCCAAAAAACGACCAAGGATAGAAACAACAATAGCGCGGAAAACGCTTTGGTATGCTTCTTCTTATTCACACGCATCACTCCTCCACTATCGATGACTTCGGTATATTCAACCGTGTTGCATTCAAATCAACCGAAAGGCGATTGACAACCTCACAGATAATTATATCATTATCAGGCATATTTCTGCCCAGCAACTCACCAAAAGTCTGATAATTTTCCCTGACAACTTATAGGTACGCCATTTTTCATACGCGCTTTTTTGTCAAATATCACGTGCTCCATCCGCATTCCACCCCTCCCTGAAGACGTGATAAAAAATGTCGCGATTCATGTATGAAAGCGCTTGGATTTTCGAGTAAAACATGGTATAATAGTTATCGGTGATTCTTGCTTTTTTTTATGATAAGACCCATCAATCACACACACTCATCATAATGGAGGATTTTGATTATGAACATCGGCGTCATCAAAGAAATCATGCATGGCGAAAACAGAGTTTCCGCCACCCCAGAAACCGTCAAAAAGATGGTTTCCGATGGCCACACCGTTTGGGTTCAAACCACCGCAGGAGACCAATCATTCTATCATGATGCGGATTATCTGGAAGCAGGGGCGCAGCTGCTTGAAGATCCGCGAGAAATATATCAAAAAGCAGAAATAATCCTTAAAGTCAAAGAACCGCAATACAATCACACATACAATATGCACGAAGTGGACATGATGCATGAAGGCCAGACATTAATCACCTTCATTCATCCCGCGTCTCCCGTCAACCATGAAATGGTGAAAAATCTCGTTCAAAAAGGCGTCACCGGACTGACACTGGATGGCATTCCCCGTATCAGTCGCGCACAAAGCATGGATGCACTCTCTTCCATGAGCACATGCGCGGGCTACAAAGGTATGATCATGGCCGTTGACAGCATTCCCAAATTCGTTCCGATGATCGGATCAGCCGTCGGCATGTTACGGCCATCGACCGTCTTCGTCCTCGGCACCGGCGTCGCAGGCCTTCGCGCCCTCGCAACAGCGAAAAGCCTCGGGGCCATCGTCTATACTGCGGACATACGGCCTGAAGCGAACGAACAAGCCAAATCCTTGGGAGCGAAGATCGTCGATCTTGGCATTCCTGAATCGATCGCTGTGAGTCCCGATGGAAAACACGCCAACAAACTTCCGAAAGCATGGATCGACGTGGAAAAATCGAAGATGATCGAAATCATTAAAACCGCTGACATCATCTTCTTGTCCGCGTTGTTACTAGGCAAAAAAGCTCCAGTCCTGATCGATGAGGACATGGTCAAAATGATGAAGCCCGGTTCATGCATCATCGATATATCCATCGACCAAGGCGGCAATTGCGCCATCACATCACCTGGGGAGAAAGTCGTCAAACACAACGTCATCATCGATGGATGCAAAAACATTCCCGGCATGATTCCGACCAGCTCGACCTGGATGTTCGCCCATAATATCTACAATCTGCTTAAATATCTCGTGAAAAACGACGAACTGCACCTCGACATGAGTGACGAAATCGTCGAATCGATTCTGGTATGCAAAGACAAAGAGCTCGTGCATCAAGGAACGATCGAAGCGATGTCGTTATCCGCTTAAGGAGGCACGCATGGACCTGATTCACTATATCTTGCTCGGTATCTTCGCCCTATCAACGATGATCGGCTACATATTGATCAAAAACGTTCCTTCGTTGTTGCACACACCTTTGATGTCCGGCATGAATGCACTATCGGGCATCACCTTGATCGGTGCACTCATCGCATTGTCGATCGCTTATCAAGAGCATCCGCTCATTTCAACGATTGCTGCGTGTATGGCTGTCGTGGTCGCGACGATCAATATCGTCGGCGGCTTTGGGGTCACACACCGGATGCTCAAGATGTTCAAGCGTCGGGAGCCGAACCATGAATAACATCGTTCTCTCGATCATCAG
>JAQVTV010000106.1 GCA_028699855.1 Candidatus Izemoplasmatales bacterium
GGTAAAACGAAGCCATCCACAGTCGATCCAACGACGACATTTCGTACATAGAAACCAGCGGTGATATGGGAAGGAGTCGTGATTCCTTCTTGGATGAAGGTGGATGAAGGCGTCGTCGCAATGTCGAATAGTTCGATTCCCAGAGCAGGGATTTGACGTGATACCCCATACACTTCGATATCTTCACAAATCGCGGATACGAGCGCAGAAGGAATCGCAAAACCCATTCCTTCAATCTCCGTCGAAGCGATCTTGATGACGTTGATGCCGATGACTTCTCCCGCCAAATTGAAAAGCGGGCCGCCACTATTTCCGGAGTTGATTGCTGCATCGTGTTGAAGATAACCGACGAACATATCGCGGATGCCATCGCCGTCCGTATCAAAATAGCGTTTCACTCCCGATACGATCCCGAAGGTCACAGAATTATAGAATTCATATCCCTTGGGATGTCCCACTGCAAGGATGATGGTTCCTTGTTTCACTTCCGAAGAGTCACCGAAAGATGCTACCTGATATGTGTCTTCGGATACAAAACGAACAACTGCGATATCAGCTGTCGTGTCAGATCCCAACACAGTTCCGGGCAATGTGGAACCATCGGAGAAGCGGATCCGGATCGATGCGTTGTCTTCAATGACATGATGGTTTGTCACCACATAGTAATTGTTTCCCGTCTTACGGTAAATGACACCGGAGCCGATGGAATCAAGGGTGCCACCGCTATCATAATTCGATACGCCCACAACGGCCTGGGCTTGGGTCTCAACCACCCCGATCATCGCTTCAAGGACGGACTGAGGAGCAAGCGTGATGTCTCCTTCCGCGATCCCTGTCAAGATGTCATCGAGCAAATCGGCATACATCAGGGCAAACTGCTGATCTGCGAGTTGTTCGATTACTTCATCGCGGATATCATCGTACAGATCCGCCATAATCTTCGCATAAATATCGTCTATCAGGCGATCCAAGTCTACCGTAGGTATCGTCGTGACTGTAGTCGTCCGCGAGATAGTCATATAAGTTGGTGTGTTGGTGGATGCCGGCATCCATGACAAAAAAGTACATCCCGCCAGAAACAGCGTTGCCAACACAAATATCAGAAGAACAGCTATTTTTTTCATCTTGATCAGCTCCTTGAATGTGCATGGATTCATTTTCCACGATGATTGTGTGATTCATGTGATTCAGATATGTATTTTTAGTCATCACTTTCGATGACGAGCAATCTGCCTTTCGTGAACGCAACCCATCCGCTGCCCTCATTCGACACACACAGCGAATCGCTTGTCGAAAGCAAGTATTGGTTCAAGCGATATTTGAAACCTTCAAGCGAGAGGTCATAACAATCCTCAAGAGCAAAAAAGGAAATGTATTTATGGTAGTTTTGTATCTGATGTCGACCTTTTGTCAAGACATACACATGATGCCAATCATCCCGAAATGAAACCTTGTAGCGCTTCATCAGATTGAAATTGGCCATGAGATGGTCCACTCTTCCGCCGATGCCCCCATAGATTTCCAAAGAATCGTAATCCATGTGGTTATAAAGATAATCTACCGCATACGCGAGATCCGTCATACTTTTCTCTTGGTCAAGACGAATGACCTGGTGCGCCAGCGTCTCGACTTGAGCCAAAATCCGCGGGTCGAGCGAATCAAAATCCCCGATCGCCAAATCGATGGTCACGTGGTTCTCGATCAGATACTCCAAGCCGGAATCGACGCCGACGATGTATTCATCCGCTTCTTCAAAATACACGCGTGAGAAGTCATAGTCGTTCGGTCCGGTGAATACTTTGATTTTACTTGGCATGTGCTAACTCCCGAATCGCCGCATCGCGATCGTGATGGTTGAATATGAATGAACCCGCCACAACGATGTCACAACCGGCTTGACGGACCTTTTTTGCCGTTTCAAGATTGATTCCCCCATCCACCTCTATCCAGTAATGATGGCCCTGTTCCCGCCATTTGAAGAGTGTGCGAATCTTATCCAAAGCAGAATCCAAAAATGCCTGCCCGCCTTTTCCGGGTTCCACACTCATGACCAAGATCAAATCGATCTCATTCAAATAAGGTTTAAGGGTGTCGATATCCGTGTCCGGCTTGATGGAAAGACCGGCTTTCACGCCCAAACGTTTGATGTTCTGAATGATCTCATGCGCGTGGTTCCTTGCGGCTTCGAGATGAAACGTGATCAAATCCGCGCCTGATTGCGCATACAGATCAATCACGTCTCCCGGGTTAGCGATCATCAAGTGACAATCGAAAAACTGATTGGAGTAGGCTTTGATTATTTTGAGCATGCCATGGTCATACGTGCGGTTGGGGACAAAAATGCCGTCCATCACATCAAAATGGAGCCATGACGCAGCGGATACCGAAACGATTTCCTCTTCGAGGTTCGAGAAGTCCGCTGTCAAAAAAGAAGGTGCGACAATCATGCATGATCATCCTTTCAATATTGAGGTTTTGTAGCCTTGATCTCCTGAAAAAAACGGACATAATTCTGGTAGCGTTCCTGAGGAATCTCACCGTGATGATAAGCTTCGATGACCCTACATCCGGGTTCATGGATATGCGTACACTCATTGAAACGGCATTGGGATGACAAGTGGATGAAATCCGGATAATTCTCCTTGAGTGATACGCTGTCCATCTGTGGAAAAGCCAGTTTGGAAAATCCCGGCGTATCCGCAATCCATCCCGATTCAAAAGGAATCAGTTCCACGTGCCGTGTCGTATGCTTGCCCCTTCCGAGGGCTTTGGATATCACATCCGTTTTGATGTTCAAATCCGGATTGATGGCATTGAGAAGGCTGCTCTTTCCGGCCCCTGTCTGTCCCGCCAGCACATTGATCTTGTTTTCAGTGACGCGCACGATCTCGTTGATACCGATACGACGTTTGTTGGATACATAGATGACACGATAGAAGCGTTCATAATATTCGAGCGCTGTTTTCAGTTCAGTCAATTCCTGTTCCTGAAGCAAATCGATTTTCGTGACAATGATGATGGGTGTGATATGATTTTGTTCAATCAATATCAAAAAGCGGTCGAGAAGCGCGAAACTGAAGTCAGGCGCTTTCGCTGAGTGGATGAGCAGTGCTTGATCGACATTTGCGATTTGCGGTCGGACTAACTCATTGGTTCTTGGGAGGATCGAGATCAGGGAGTCGGCATCAAAAAGCACTTTATCGCCGACAACAGGACGCTCGTTCTGGTAGCGTAAAATGCCGAGCGGCCTCCGTTCATGAGATTGATGATTGTGATCGATGATGGTATAAAGCCCCCCGATGAGCTTGATAATTCTGCCTTCTTCCAACGAAAAACCTCCTCTACAGCTTATCATCATTATACTCGAAAAAGCCAAAAAAAAGAAGACTTGCGTCTTCTCAATCAATAGTTTTTCACCAATCTCTGGAAATACCCACGGTCATGGTCGCAAACGGGACACACCTTCGGGGCTTTCTTGCCGACATGAATGTGGCCGCAATTCGAGCAAATCCACATTTGTGAATCGGAGTTCGCTTCAAAGACCTTATCTTCCTTAACCGATTGCAGCAATGCCAGATACCGCGCTTCATGCTCTTTTTCAATGGCCGCAACTCCGTCAAAGAGATAGGCAATCTTCGTGAACCCCTCAGCCCGGGCCTCTTCGGCGAACTTCCGGTACATCTCGGTCCATTCGTAATGCTCTCCATCCGCTCCATCCTGCAAGTTCACCGCTGTCGTGGGCACATTTCCGTCATGAAGGAGTTTGAACCAGATTTTGGCATGTTCTTTTTCATTTTCCGCTGTTTCCAAGAAAAAATCGGAAATTTGCACATATCCTTCTTTCTTGGCGACCGATGCATAAAACGTGTACTTGTTGCGCGCCATCGACTCGCCGGCAAATGCTTCAAGCAAATTTTTCTCAGTCTTGCTTCCTTTAAGTTCCATAGATATTCCTCCCTGGATTATTTTATTCATCACCGAAGGATATCCCGATATCCTTCGCGGCATTCACCAAATCGCCGTGGGGATTGACATTTCTTGCGCCACCTTTGCTGGTTTCGCCTGTCACGCCGCCTCCGACCACGTCTTCGAGCATGACGGAATTCATTCGGTCATGCTTGATTGTGACCATTTTTCCGAACGCTCCCGAAGCAATCAAATCCACTGCGTAAGAACCATATTTCGTACCCAAGACGCGGTCAAACGTGTTTGTCACACCGCCACGCTGGATGTACCCGAGATTGGTATAGCGAATCTCCTGTCCTGTCACGGGTTGGACAAGTTCTTCAAGTTGCTTGACAACCAGTTCACCGACGCCTCCCAAGCGAACGGAGTCCGGACTCTTGAGATCGATACGTTTGATCGTGACGGTTCCGTCCTTGGGTCGTGCGCCTTCTGAAACGCATAGAATCGAAAAACGACCCCCTCGATTGTAGCGCTCGATCAGACGTTTGGCGACGATTTTGATGTCATATGGAATTTCCGGAATCAAAATCACATCTGCCGATCCGGC
>JAQVTV010000107.1 GCA_028699855.1 Candidatus Izemoplasmatales bacterium
CTAAGCATGATGTACCCTCTTTTCTATGATAACCGTGTTTTAGGATTGTCAATATGGATTGATAATGCGCGTGGGCAGTCTCAAACTGTGTCCGATGGATCAATGTGTCAAACATCACCCCGAACAGCAAAGAGAAGCCCAGTTCTAGCGTACATTCGATGAACCTGTCACTCTGATCATGAAACTGCAACCTGTCGATCAAAGGCAATAGACTTTGAAGCATGATTTCCATGGGCTGCTTCGCTTTCGTCTCACATGAGTGACGATGTCGAAAAGGCATGAACTGGCTTAAAAAATTGCGGATGAACTCACGTTGATCATCAATCAAGATGTGCTGGTGAATACGATCATGAAAATCGAGCATCGCTTGCGACAAATCACATGGGAATCGTGTGAACGATTCTATGACCAACTGTGAGAATTGATGTTTCATTTCCTGGAAAAGTTCATTGACCAAATCGCTTTTGTCAGTAAAATACATGTAGAAGCTACCACGCGATATCTTCGCATCTTTGATGATCCGATTGATGGATGCTTCTTCAATCGGCACGCGCGAAAACTCCGCTCTCGCGGCATTGAGGATGGCTTGACGTTTTTCAGCGGGCAAGTTCGCAAATGTGACTGTAGGCATATGTCTCAACTCCATTGATAATAACATGATTAATCATATATGACACGTTGTCATATGTCAAGAAATTTGTCTTGGTCTTGTTCAATATTCAAAAAATCATCACAAAAAAGCGCTGGCCCAGCCAGCGCGATTAATGGTTATTTGGATGTGTTTTTTTCTTGGGCTTCTCGAAAGATGGCCAAACCCTTTTTTGTCAGCGGATGTTCTAACATATCGCATAACACCTGATATGGTATAGTCGCCACATCCGCTCCTGCCAACATGGCTTGTTCAGCGTGCATAGGATGACGAATGGACGCCGCGATAATCTGGGTCTCGATATCATACATATCGAACGCATAGCGGATATCTTCAAGCAAACGATAGCCCGCATCTTGGGTATTCGTGGCATCATCCAACCGTCCCATGAACGGTGAGACATAGGTCGCTCCGGCCTTGGCAGCCATCATCGCCTGTGCAACGCTGAAGACCAATGTCACGTTGGTCTTGATGTGATGTTTGGAAAGGATTTTCGTCGTTTTGATGCCTTCGAGCGTCATCGGGACTTTGATTACGATATCGGGATGCATTCTTGCGTACGTGAACGCTTCTTCGACCATCGCTTCGGCGACGTCCTCTTTGACTTCCGCGCTGATCGGACCATGGATCCATTTCGTGATCTCGTTGATGACTTCTACGAGACCTCTGCCTTCTAGCGCAATCAACGAGGGGTTGGTCGTCACACCTTCAATGATGCCCCATCCACTGACTTCTCGAATCGCCGCGAGATTGGCTGTGTCGATAAATAACTTCATGAACTGATCACCTCCATAGCTTCATTATAACCGAACATCGATCATTTTGCTAAGTGATTGATGTAATTCTTCAGCCTTCGCCCATAACGCCGCAACTGAATGACGATAGGTTTGCACCTTTGTCTGATCACTCAGTCCGGGGAGGTTGATGCGAACGTTGTAGATGGCTCCTTGGACCGCCAGGAAAAATAATCCGACGGCGACGCCCATATCAGACGTTGTGTTCTGGTTGCCGTAGAGAATGATCGGCCTCATCTGTTCGAGCGCTTCGACTCCAAGCTTCGCTAAAGACAGAGGGACATCGATGGCTTGGATGGTGGCTTCCTGGATTTTTTTCTGACGCCATTCCTTCTCGAGTTCCGTATCCTTGGGCAGGCGAAAAGCGTCCATCACGCAATTGAAAGCCTCTGTGTCTTGGTTGATGATCGTCTGCGCCCGATCCTTCACCGATCGCATCCATTCGACACTGGCCTGAAATCCCGCTTGTTCACTGGGTGAGAATGCCAAGAACTTCTTTTTGCCCAGACTGAGGTGCCCAACCATGCCAGAAAGACTTGCGCCCAAAGCAGCGGCAAGCGCGCTTACCGATCCGCCTCCGGGTGCGGGAGAAGATGAATCCAATTCCTGAAGAAACTCGCTGATTTTCAACTGTGTCAAATCCATATTCTAGGCCTCCTCATAGAAGATCTGTCGTTTTTTCACGACCATCTTCCCTTTCTTAAACACATATGCCGTGTGATTGATTCCGTAGTGATAAATCAGATAATCCAAATTTTTCGCTTTCAAAAGCACCAAATCCGCATCTTTTCCCACTTCAATCGATCCGATCCTGCGATCGAGACCGAGTAAAAATGCCGGATTGATCGTCGCTGAAGTCAGGATTTCGCTTGGCGTCATCGACAGTTTGGTTCCGGATATCTGCATCGTGAACTGATAATTTTCCGAAGGTGTGGACCCGGGGTTATAATCACTGGAAATCGCGACTGCCGCACCTGAATCGATGATTTTTCGTGCCGGAGCATAGGCCTTGTTCAGGAAGAACGATGTCGCCGGCAATAAGTTGGCGATGGTGTGGGATTGCGCCAGCCTCTTGATGTCTTCATCCGTGATGGCCATCAAGTGATCCACGCTCGGTGCGGCAAGATCCACACCCAACCCCACACCGCCCAAAGATGTCATCTCATCTGCGTGAAGCCTGGGGATAAAACCCAGCTTTTTCGCTTCAAGCAAGATCTTTTTCGCGTCCTCCAGTTCGAACACGCCTGATTCACAAAATACATCCACAAAACGCGCGAGCTCCCGTTTTCGGATTTCGTGCAAGTCGTTGATCACGTGATCCAAAAACGTCGCTTTATCGACATCTTTCGGAATGGCATGCGCGCCCAAATATGTGGATACAATCTCAACCGGATGCGACTCATTCAGCTTTTTTGCGACTTCGAGTTGTTTGATTTCGGTCTCAAGGTTCAATCCGTATCCCGATTTAGCTTCCAGTGTCGTCACTCCGAACAGCAACATCTCATCCAGTGAGTCTTTCGCTTGTTGGAAGAGATCCTGAAATGTGGCTTCACGCGTCTTGGCCACCGTATTGAGGATCCCGCCACCGGACTTCAATATCGAGAGATAATCCACGCCTTGGAGTTTCAGTGCAAACTCATCTTCACGCGACCCTCCGTGCACGAGATGCGTATGGGCATCCACAAAGCCCGGGACCATGATCAATCCAGTCGCATCGAACAACTTGGTGTCCTTCGTGATCAAGTGGATATAATCTCCTTGACTCACATGCGCGATCAACCCGTCCTTCACATGGACAAAAGCGTCATCAATCGCGATGATCTCCCGCATTCGCTCACCCTTCACGGGTGGTTGGTGGATCGACGTATAGAGCGTTTTGATGTGATAAATGATGAGATCCATCTCGATCCCTCCCATTACAAATACGACTCGATAATCTTCTCGATGCTGAAATCACGCAAATCGAGAAAACGGACCGCATAATCGACCAAAGCCTCAAGTGATAAATCCTCGGGCTTCTCTGCAATCGATTCGACCCCAAAATAATACGCCAATGATTGACACAAGGCTTCTTTGGGTACCAAACCCACGATTTCCGCAGACGGCACTGCGACGTGATAGCGTTTGGCTTCGAGTTTGATAAGTTCGAAAATCCGATAGATGGGATTCTTTTTGTAATCGAGGATGTTCATCGTCACTTGGACATGTCCCCGATCGATTAAGGATGCGGGGCCCGCCTGGATGTATTGGAACCCACCATTCGATTTTCGAATCATCCGCGCCAATGTCGCTGCCAATTTTTCGTCGTGAGTGTCAAGGTCGATGTTGTAGGCAATCAAAGGCGCACGCGCGCCGATGGCCACCGCGCCGAATGTAGGATGAATCTCCGGGTGGCCGTAATCGGGTTTCCATTCGGGATCCTTTATTTTTTCCTTCATCCCTTCGAATTCGCCTTTACGGATATTCGGTAGATTGACGCGTTTCTCCTCGGTTGCGGCTTCTGCATATAAAAAGACAGGAATGGTAAGATCCATAGCGATTTTTTCACCCAGTATGCGTGCGTAATCCACGGCTTCCTTCATCGTCACGCCCGAGATGGGAATCAAGGGGATGACATCAACGGCTCCCATTCGTGGATGTTGGCCGGAATGATGATTGAGGTCGATTTCACGAGCGGCTGCCCGGGTCAAGTCGACCAGGGCTTCAATCATTATTTCTGGTGTGCCAATCAAAGAGATGACCGTCCGATTATAATCTTTATCGGGTTCACACCCGATCACATTGATGTCTTTATGCGCTTCAAGACTTGCCATAATGCGCTTGATTTTTTCTTGATCTCGCCCTTCACTGATGTTGGGAACAGACTCGATAATTCGCATCGCTTCATTCTCCTTTCAAATATTCGCGAACCCAAAAGCTCAATTGCTCCCGATCCGCGAGATACGGTACAGTAATCAAGGAATCGTTGTCGAGTTGATTGTACGCTTCCACCACTTCCATCGCATGGGGGTTTCTTGCCCATGCGCGCCGAGACACACCC
>JAQVTV010000108.1 GCA_028699855.1 Candidatus Izemoplasmatales bacterium
CCCCTTATGTCACGGGTATCATCGCCCTGTTGATCAGTTATGATCCGGGCATCACCTATGATGAGATGATCACAAGGCTCTTTCAAACCGCCCAGGATTATGGAGATCCGGGTTTTGATCCGGAATACGGTCATGGGATTATCGATGCGTATGATGTGTTAAGCGTGCCATTTTATCAAGTATCTTTCGTGACGGATGCACCGGACGATGTGGCACCCGTGTGGGTCAAAACCGGCAATGCCATTGCGTGGTTGCCTCATCCGGAATACCCGGAACATGTGTTCAAGGGATGGTATGTGGATCCGGAATATCAGGTTTCTTTTGATCCGGATACGATCATTTTGAATGATATTACGCTCTATGCCAAATATTCGGATAACTATCATCTCATTCATCTGTTCGACGGTGATGACCTTTTGGAGACGATCACGGTCGAACATGAAAGTTCCTTGGAGATTCCCGTTTGGGAAAAGGCGGAATACGTGTTTGTCGGTTGGTACCTCGATCCCGACTTTCTCACGCCGTATGCATCCGCACCCATTGAGGACGATTTGACACTATATGCGAAATATGACGTAATCGTCTATCATGATCTCACGGTTTATCTCATGGGCGTCGTATATGATGTCCTCACATTCCGTGAAGGAGACACACCGCATCTCGACGACGTGATGTATTTCGGGTATGATTTTGAAGGCTACTACCTTGATGAAGCCTTTGTTGAAGTCTATGACTTCGAACCGATCATGACGGATGTAGTCGTGTACGCGCGGATTGTCAAAAAAATATTCACCATCACCCTTGTCATCAACGCCGAAGCATCATTACAGATTATCGCACCTTTCCAAGAAATTCCCGAGTTGCCCGAAGTAACGGATGAGACCAAGGAATTCGCGGGCTGGTATTACGATGCAACCTATCAGATACCCTATCTGTTTGAACCCATCACAGATCATTTGACGCTTTTCGCCAAGTTTATGGATGGCGTTCATCGTCTCGATATCATCATCGATTCAGACCATTCTTATGTGCTTTACGTGGAAAGTGGTACGACATTTGCGGTAGAAGACCCGGAAATTCCGGGGTGGGTATTCACGGGCTGGTTCGTCGATCAAGCACGCACATCGCTGTTTTCTGAGACCACCATCACCGAAGACTGGACGCTTTATGCGGGATTTGAGATGCAAACATATGAAGTGAACTTTTATGCAGAAGACCTGATCACGATCATTCATCGCGAAGCGGTTCACTATCATGAAGACGCAATTGCGCCCACACCACCTGTCAAAGCGAGCACACCGGCGTTCGATTTCGTCTTTCGTGAATGGAGCGAGGATTTGATCGAGATCGAAAGCAACTTGGATGTCTATCCGTTGTATGATTACACGTTCAAACCCGAAAGCGTACGGCTGATGCCTGCGGTAGATACGTATGGGGTCGGACAAGTCCGAGCGCTTCCCGGAGTGGAGTTGTTGGATTCTTTGTTAAGTGTGGAAACGATTGGCACCGTCAATCATCTTGAAGCGGGACGATACGCCATCGAATATCATATCATGAATCAAGATGTGAAAGTATACGAACTGCGCCGGATCATCCACTTGATTGACGCGCCAAGAACCGTCGAGATCCATTTGAACCCGGGAATCACGACTTTGAGACTCGGGGAAGTCTATGTCGAAAGCGGTGCGATATCATCTCAAGGGAATGTGGAAATCATCGGCGATGTCAATACGGAAGTGGCTGGCGTCTATGTCATCACCTACCGCGTCTCCTTCGAAGATGAGACCTATGAGAAGAAGCGTTATGTCTATGTCACTGATGACACCGATGCGAGCCAAAGTGTCTATTATGTTCATAGAGAGGATGATGAAGATGAAATCTAAGTGGTATGCTTTAGGGATCATCATCCTCATCGGTATGTTCATGGGGTGTCGTTATGAGCCGGACGAAATCACATTGACGTTGAAACCGGGCAGCGACACCGTCGAGGTTCATAGTAGCTATTCCGACCCTGGGGCGATTGCGAAGGCACGAAATTGGCCGATTGGGTACACAGTAGTCTCGAACACGGTGAACATCACGGAAGTGGGTGTATACGAGATCGTCTATCAAGCGGAAAAGCAAGGTATTGTGAAGCAACTGACGCGAATCGTTACAGTCATCGATGAAACACCGCCAATCATCGAACTGCTTCCCGGAATCGACACGTTTTATGAAGGAGACGTGTGGGAAGACGCTTCGGTTAACGTGACAGACAATTCACTTAAAGATGTGACGTGGGTAGTTGAAGGCAGAGTGTCGACAACAGTGGTGGGCGAGTATGTGATTCGGTATATCGCTGAAGACGCTTCGGGAAACGTGAGCGAAGCGATTCGCTATGTCAACGTCCTCAAAAGACCCTAAAAAAAACCATTTTCATTCGGCTGAAGAGCACGTAGAAGAAAATGGTTTTTATTTGTGAGATGATTTGATTCAATGCTTATCTTGTTCAAAGAGTTCAACGACATTGAAGACAGGTATGATATAAGGGGGGATATTGGCATTCATGGTAATAGAAGATACAAGTGCGCGAAGATAAGGGAATAAAATCGCCGTTGTATTGTTTAGTGCCAATTTTTTAAGTTCTAGGGTACTTTCCCATTGTTCAATATGAAAGTGGCCACATAGAGAGGCAAATATTTCGAATGGCGATTCGGATTCATCTCCCTCAATTTTGAAGGATAAAGTGAGCACGATATTATCTTGATCAACTCTTGTGATATCTCGATGAAATGACGGAGTGATTTGGAAATGGGGTTCATCATCCTTGAAGAGACGTTTTGGATCGAGTGAAAATTGCATATTTTTAACGTAATATCGATCTAGCTTTACGATACATTGCATGGGGTGCCTCCTTCGTATTTCCAGTGAATATTTTCTTCCTCATAAGGCATCGACTGATAATACTGCTTCGAAGGAGAAAAATCAAGTTTGACCACTACCGTATTAGACTAATCTATCATTTGACTTAGAGATAATTCGGTTTTCTTGACATCCTTTTCATTGAGATGGTTCTTACGTTGTTTCCAGACAGACAAAAAATTCATTTTCTTATCCATCATACGCATCAGAAGGTCATGAGCCACATCTTGGATTGAGCCATTTTCATAGCGAGTAATGGTTTTTGCTCCAAAGCCCATCAGTGTGGCAAAACCTGACTGTGACAAGGCATACTTTTCACGAATGTTTCTGACTTGATCACTCGTCAATAAATCGTGACGTTCCTTGTACTTGTTGAAGAGAATCATGTCATTACATCTTTCAATTGTCTCATCCCACACCTCTTCATGACATTGCCGACAACGGGTAATCGTGAGCTCAGCTTCGATCTTTGTATCAAGAACATCAAAAACACCATGTTCTTTCTCATACATGATTTCTTGTTGTGATCCACACTGAGTACAAAATATTCTTTTCATTTTTCCATCCTTTATTTTATGAATCGTATCTATCGAAGAAATGGCATGAGTTATCTCGTCACTTATATACGAGATGAAAACTTGTTTTTTGATGAAGAGATGATTATTCATTTATTTTGAAACTGATAATAAACAACATTTTATTAAAATCGTCTTGACAAAATGAAAGTTTAATATATAGGACGACTACTTGATGATTTGGACAAACATGTTGTTTAAGAAACGTCCAAACCTGTCCGCTATGATTGATGTTGGTGCTGGGCTCTGGGCCACGATAATAATCCCTTAAGCAGATTTGATTGATGATACAATCATATAAATCATCAACAGTTAATCCAAGATATCGCCTTGTTTTCTTGTTTTGGGGTCGAGGAAGCAGTATTATTCTTCTACTCATAACGGCAGTATGAACCGCTTTGAGGAAGGGGGTTAGTTCTGGTGGATGCACATTGATAATCCCCCTTCTGTGAAATTGGTATCATGTGATACCTCAAATAACATTCTACATCACCATGATTGATAATGCAAGCAATACTTATCAAAAAAAAACACAAATCGGGAGTATCTTTGTGTTTTTTTGATTTCTATAAGTCGGACAGAATACTGATTTCTCCGGACTGTACGCGCATGAGACCTGCAGGCGTCGTCAAGGCCAACGATCCGTCGGGAAGGATGAGCGCATGAGTCATTTGCGTGGGGCGATCATGAACTTTGATGCGCAGGTTTTTGTGTCTGAAGTAAGCATGACGGTTGCAATAATCGATGGGGTTGATGTGTCCTTTTTCAACCGCTTCGATGGTTTCGACAAGTTTTTCGTGGCTCAATTGAATGAATCGGGTGATGTCGGTATCGGTTTTCGTGATCATTTTGAGCGATGTCGCGATCGATTGAAGTGCATCCGGGAAAGATGGGGTATTGAGGTTGACACCGATGCCGATGATGAAGGCTTCATAACGATGTCCGATGACCACTGCTTCACAGAGAATGCCACAGATCTTCTTACCTTGATAGAGGATA
>JAQVTV010000109.1 GCA_028699855.1 Candidatus Izemoplasmatales bacterium
TGCAGCATGTATTGTCGTCATTGTACCAGACGGCGTTTCGCCGGCCAACAAGATATGCAAGCACCCCAGGATCGCATTCAGAAGGGAATCGAGTATATCCGAAACAATCCCAAAATCAGAGATGTATTGTTATCGGGCGGAGACGCGCTGCTTGTCAGTGACAACGCCTTGGAAAAAATCATAAGCGAGCTCAGAAAAATCGATCACGTGGAAATCATCCGAATCGGAACCCGCACCCCTGTGGTCATGCCACAGAGGATCACCGTGAAGCTGGTTGAGATGTTGAAGAAGTATCATCCCATTTGGGTCAACACGCATTTCAACCATTACGATGAAATCACGCCGGAAAGTAAAAAGGCGATTGATCTGCTTGCGGACGCCGGCATCCCGCTCGGGAACCAAAGCGTCCTGTTGCGCGGTGTGAACGACTGTATCCATACGATGCGCAAACTCGTGACGCGTTTGGCGCAAATACGGGTGCGTCCCTATTACATATATCAATGCGATCTTTCGATGGGCATTGAGCATTTTCGCACCCCTGTATCCAAAGGCATTGAGATCATTGAGGGGTTGAGAGGACATGTCAGTGGGTATTGTGTGCCGACTTTTGTCGTTGACGGTCCCAAAGGCGGGGGAAAAATACCGGTGATGCCCAACTATATCATCTCGTCATCCCCCGGAAAAGTGGTTCTTCGCAACTATGAAGGCGTGATCACGACTTATAACGAACCGCCCTACTACGATTCCGAGTGTCATTGTGATGATTGCAGAAAACAGAGCACCGAAGGAATCAGCGCTCTGTTGAGCGGGGAGAAAGCGGTTATTGAACCGAGTCATCTTGAAAGAAGGCAGCGCTCATCGCACGATTAATCGATTATATCCAACCATTCGAAACCATCAGTTTCATCGGAAACGCCAAAAACGCGGGAAAAACTACCGTCATGAATCATCTCATAGCCCAAATGCGGACACAAAGAATTGCGGTCACATCCATTGGGCTCGACGGTGAGGACTTGGATCAGGTCACGCAGCTTCCGAAACCGAAAATCCGGGTCGCTCCTGGTTTTTTGATTGCGACCGCAGAAGACACCTTAAAGCAAGCCAGCGCAAAATATCGTGTGATTGAACACACGCACATGCGATCGGCCATAGGCAATATCTGTTTGGTCGAAGTCACCGAAGGTGGAACGATGTTGATCGCAGGGCCTTCAAGCAATATCCCGATGGAGCGAGTCATCACCCGGTTCAAGGAGCTTTGCGCAGATAAGGTGTTGATCGATGGTGCTTTCTCGCGGTTCACACAAACAACTCTTGCGGATGGTGTGATTCTGTCCATCGGCGCAAATGTGTCCCCGGACATCAACGTGGTCGTGCAAAACGCTTGTGATCTGGTTGACACATTGAGTTTGAAGCATGCGCATCCAGACTTTCATGATCTGGAAATGTGGGATGAAGTCATCGCGATCAACGCTCAAGGCGAACGCCACGCTTTAGGGTATGCATCGGTGGTAGGGAAACAGGGCGAGGTATTTGATGCCATTCCCAAGGATTGTCGCACCCTCTATTTGCCGCGCGCGGCGAGTTCCGATTTTTTGCATATCTACTTGAATGAAAGAAAATGGCAACATTTCAATTTGATTCTCAAACATCCCACTTCACTTCAGGGAGACAGACGCACCATGAAACATATTCGTCATTTGAAAGATTGGATTCAAGTGTTGCATCCGATGAATTTGATTGCGGTTTGCCTCAACCCCTATGCGCCACGAGGGTATCGATTCGACCGAGAACTGTTTCGTGAACTAGTGGCGAAAAGGATAGATTATCCCGTGTTTGATGTCATGGAAGAAGGTGGAACAGATGAATAAACTCAACTTGGATCTCAAAAAGATCGCACAATGCCGACAAGCCGCAGAAGAGATTGCGACGACGATTCTATCACACATAGAACCATACACCACCGTGACCATCGAGCGAGCGGTATGCCGGCTATTGGGAATCGACGGGGTGGATGGCTTTGATGTTCCGCTACCGAATAGACTGGTGGATGATGTATTGAAAAACAACACCCTGGAGATGGGCATTTCAAGGCACATCGCGGGCGCGTTGAAAGACACGAAGCTGTCGCTTGAGGCATTTTTGGCGCAATACGCAACAGATCAGATTTCCATCATCCATCACTCGCTTCCAAGCGCAGAAGAGACCCGGGCGATACTTGAACCCTACTACAGACAATCGTTTGCGAAGATTCGAAAGAACAAACAAGAACGCGAGCGCTATCTCCACATGTACGTCACACCCAAGACCCAACTTTACGTCATTTGTGCGACCGGCAATATCCATGAGGATATCATTCAAGCCAAAGCCGCAGCGGAGCAAGGCGCGGATATCATCGCCGTGATTCGCTCCACCGGCCAATCCTTGCTTGATTATGTCCCCTATGGAGAAACGACCGAAGGGTTCGGGGGAACTTATGCCACCCAAGAGAATTTCCGGTTAATGCGCCAGGCGCTCGACCAAAAATCGAAAGATTTGGGCCGATATATCCGTTTGGTCAACTATGCTTCAGGCCTCTGCATGCCCGAGATTGCGGCAATGGCAGCACTGGAACGTCTGGACATCTTGTTGAATGATAGTATGTATGGTATCATTTTCCGAGACATTAATATGCAACGGACTTTCATCGATCAACATTTTTCGCGGATGATCAATGCCTATGCGGGAATCATCATCAATACAGGTGAAGATAATTATCTGACGACCAGCGATGCCGTGAGTGAAGCGCACACGGTGCTTGCCTCACAGTTCATCAATGAAGCGTTCGCGAAGAAAGCGCACCTCAAACCTGAGTGGATGGGGCTGGGCCATGCGTTTGAAATCAATCCGGAAATCGAAGACAGTTTTCTCATTGAACTTGCCCAAGCGGAAATGGCCCGAGAGATATTTCCCGATGCCCCGCTGAAATATATGCCTCCGACGAAACATATTAGCGGAAACATCTTTCGCGCCTACATGCAAAACACCATGTTCAATATGGTGACGACCATGACCGACCAATCCATACATTTGCTCGGAATGATGACTGAAGCGAGCCATACCCCGTTTTTGTCCGATCGCTATTTGGCGATCGACAATGCGAAGACCGTCCAAAAAGCGTTGCATTCCTTCCGGGATGAAATCATCTTTCAACCTGACGGCTTGATCGTCAAGCGTGCTCATGAAGTCTTGGATCATGCCGTTGAGATGTTGGAGGACATCAAGGCTCGCAATCTGTTCGAAGCGCTTGAAACCGGAATGTTCGCCTCGACCAGACGAGGGAGAGACGGTGGAAAAGGCTTGGAAGGAGTTATCAAAAAGCATCGATCGTATATCAATGTCATTTCTGATATACTTGAGGAGGAACTCCGATGAAAATCAAACCCTATGGGGATACTCTGGATGATGGCAAGATTCAATTGAGTTTCACATTGCCTGTAAAAAATGATGCCAAGGGCCATGAAGCGGCCAAAGAGATTGCCAAAAAAATGGGCTTGATCGATCCTAATGTCGTATTTTCGGAAGCGATCAGCGAAGGTTTTTCTTTTTATGTGATGTATGGTATCGTTGCGTTTCATATTGAGTCTGACGATTTGGTCGTGGAGGACATTGAAACTCCCGTGCTTACCCGTGAAGAAATCGAAATGTTGATTGAAGAACAGATCGGCAGAGACGTCGTTTTTGTCGGGGCTTCGACCGGTACCGATGCACATACGGTCGGAATCGACGCGATTATGAATATGAAAGGCTTTGCCGGGCATTACGGGCTGGAGCGTTATCGCAACATCAAAGCCTACAATCTGGGAAGTCAAATATCAAACGAGGAATTCGTCCTTCAAGCGGTGAAGTTGAAGGCTGATGTGCTTCTAGTCAGTCAAACCGTGACACAAAAGGATGTACACCTCCACAATCTGGTGCACCTAATCGAGTTGCTTGAGGCCGAAAAACTTCGCGAACATGTGATCGTCATCGCAGGTGGCGCAAGAATCACGCACGAGCTGGCAAAAGAACTGGGCTATGATGCCGGATTCGGTCCGAAGAAATATGCGGAAGACGTCGCATCATTCGCCATCCAGGAACTCATACACCGAAAGAAAAGTCGTTAAAACGGGGGATATCTATATGAAAATCACTAAGATACGGCAAATATCAACGACAACCGGAGATGACGGTAAGAGCAGGAATTTCTCCAATGAGACATTGTTGAAGTCCGATATCCTATTCCATCTGCTTGGAGATTTGGATGAACTCTCGAGCTGGATTGGCTTGGTATACCATTTTTGTCTTGATGAAAACCTCAAAACCATCCAGACCCATTTGATGCGCATCGCTTCTGAGATTGCAACCAACCCCACGTCCAAAGCATACGAACTTCTTCACAGGG
>JAQVTV010000110.1 GCA_028699855.1 Candidatus Izemoplasmatales bacterium
AAAAGCATACGCGATGACCGCCTTCTGCGGCACTGAGCATTCAAATTACTTTCTCGGTGAAGACGTCTGCCTCCCACCTGATGAAGAACTCTCGAGCGTCTATGGGTCGAACAACGGCGAATCGTACTTGGTATACACCTTCTTCGTCGAAAACGCCGGACTTAAAATCGTCGACCTTGAAGCTTCCATCACCTTGATCCAATCGACCAGAGGGGCGGAACAATCGCTACGTGTACGCTTGATCATCAATGATGACGCAACGACGTACGCACTCCCACAAACCCAGGCCGGAGACAACCCCGGGATGCCGGAAATCTTCACCCAACCGTTTCTCAGTCCATATGTTGTGATGAATCGAACCTTTACCGCCTTTCGCCCCGATGAAGCCGTCAAAGTCACTGTGGTGCTCTGGTACGAAGGCGAAGATGCGGATCACAACGTCAACATCATCGGCGGTGGTGTCAAACTCGATATGACTTTCTCAATCACCTACATCTATGATGACAATGAAGACATTCCCAGTTTCACCACAACACAAACATCAAACTAATATAATATAAAAACAAAAAATAAAAGGAGAAATCAAAAATGAAAGCACTAAAAAACAAAGTAATCCTCTCAGCTGTTGTATTGCTATTCGCCCTTGTGGCAACCATCGGTTCCACCTATGCATGGTTCACGATCTCTAATGAAGTCGAAGTCAAAGAAATGACTCTCAATGTTCAAGCCGCTGACAACCTATTGATCAGAGTCGCAAATCCTGCCGCTCTTGATAATAGCGACACGACGCTCTTGAACGCCTCCACCTACTATCAAACAATTACGACTGATCTCATCAAAGAATATTATGACTACACTGGCTTATACTATGCTCCCGAAGATACTGAAGAAGAATTTCCTTTGTATGCGCCTTGGTCATTACATCCTGTCACAGCCGTCCAAGCTGGTTATGAATCCATTGACGCTAAAACTCTGAGTTCCATGACTGTCTCATCTGCTAACCTGGTCAGAGATCTGGTTACCACGAACGCGAAAAACCAAGACGGTGGCAAGTTCATCGAAATGAATTTCTGGTTGTATGCCCAAACCAGTGATGGCGCTCCAATCAATGTGACTTTGAAAGACCTGACGATCACTTCTGATGCTGACGCTCCGAAAAACGATGTAGTCAACGCTGTTCGCGTCGCAATCTGGGGAGACAACTCCGCATTCAATGTGGCTGGTGCAGCCGGAGATGCTTACATTTTCGGAATCGACAATGATTATGGTTACGCATTTGTTGAAGGTCGTATCGGCTACAGCTCAACCGCTGCAGCGACGACACCACTCGTGGATCCGGTCATCGGCACCACAGAGTTCAACTTCATCGATCAAATTCAAGCAGAGACAGAAATCGTCCTGACTGATCACCTCTTCTTCACAAGCGGCGCAGCTGTTGTTGGCGCATCCACTGAGACTCTTGGCTCGGCACAGACGCTCTTCGCTTTGAATCCGGATGAACCCACATTGTTCACGGTTCGCATCTACATCGAAGGATGGGATGAAAACACGACCGATGACATCAATGCCGCTGACTTCAATATCTCGTTCAACTTCGTATTGCAATAATTAACCTGTATCATCAATCATGAATCACAACACAACTTGGGCGAAAACCCAAGTTGTGTCCCCCTTAGGGGGGCATTTTCAAGCCCATGACCTCAGGTGATGCGTTTGAAAATGACCCTTTAATGGACCAAATTGGCAAAAAAACGCGATAATTAAGCAAAAAATATCATTTATTGTGATGTATTCTTCCATATTTTACGATATAATATAGGATAGTGTTGGAATCAGTATCCTATAAATTGAGGAGAGTGTGTTATGGAAAATACGATTAACCCGAAGAAGAAAACTCTGAAAATAGTCGGTAATGTCGTCTTCTGGGTAGTATTAGTTCTCGTTTTGGTGTATTCTGCATTGGCTTTGTTTTCCGAGAAAGATGACAATATGACATCTGTGTTTGGAATTTCATCCTTGACGGTCCAATCAGGATCTATGTCGCCGACGTTTGATGAAGGTGATCTCATCTTTGTCAAAACCAATTTTGATGTTGCAAAAATCAAGGCCGATTTTGAAGCAGGCAAAACCGTTGTTATCACATTTAAGGCCATTGAAGGCGGAGAAACATACTACAATACCCATACCGTCATCGATGTCCGTGAAGTCGGGTCTCTGACTTGGTTTGATACACGCGGTGATGCAGCACCTCTGGATGAAATCGATCATGTATTATCGACATCGATCGTGGGTGTCTGGAATGGTACCAGTTGGTCGGGCTGGGGAACATTTCTCGATAGTTTCATCGGTTTCCTGAAATCATCTGTTGGCTTTTTGCTTTTCATCGTGCTCCCGTGTTTAATCTTCCTTGTTTATGAAATCATCCGATTTACGAAAATCTATTCGCAGTATCAAGTGCAGAAGTCGATTGGGGATCGTGTGAAATTCCAAGAAGAAGCTTTGGCCATTGCCAGAGCGCAACTTGAAGCAGAAAAAAAACAAGCGGAAGAGGAGCAGAAATAGTACCAAAACTCAATGATCAATTAGACCGGGCAAGCGTTGCGGGGAGGTGATTTGAAAGATGAATGAATTCTCTCGTTATTATTACGGACTTCTCAGAGATTATCTCTGGCCGGACATTCTCGAATTCTTTGAAAAAGGAATTTGGGAAGGTATATTTGTGAGAATTTTCAACAACTTCAAATCATACTTCCAGCTTCTTGAGGCGGAAATGGGTGACTTCACTCCAGTATCGTGGGTGATGTTCGTAGTTTCGGTAATCCTCAATTTTTCGCTTGTCCTTTTTATTATCGCAAAACTCGTGATTTGGTTTCGTAAGTACGCCGCATTTCGCAAAATCGAGATTGAGAAGAATGAATTGATCGAAGAGATCGCCATGTTGAATGAAAAGGTGTTGTCTTTGATCGATGAAAAGAATCAAATCATGGCGATGAAGGTCTCACAACTGGGAATCAATGCTGCGACCGGCGAACCTGGCGAACAAATCATCACCGGTTCTTTGGGACGTGCCAAACGCCTGCAACCCGCGTATGAAGTGGTTGGTGCGGGTGGCATTGCCGCGGTCAACATTCCCGGAAGCCGGCCTCCGCAAGGAGGGGCTGAGGACCATCTCCAGCAAGCCCAAAGCGGACCTTCACGGTTCGTGAAGCTGATTCAAGTCGACAAAGAATATGCCGGAAAAGACACCCATATCTATATGGAAGAAAGCGATTATCTCTCGCTTCCCGAGATTGTGGACCGTTTCGTGAATTTTGCCGCATCACAGCTCAAACTCTATTACAATAAACGAATGATTTCTTTGTTCATGGCGGGAATGGCCGCATCCAAGGTCATCATCCTTGAAGGTATTTCTGGTACCGGTAAAACTTCTTTACCCTACGCCATGGCCAAATTTTTCGGTAATAACGCAGCGATGATTTCGGTTCAGCCTTCCTGGCGTGACCGAGCAGAGATCGTCGGATATCTCAACGAATTCACCAAACGTTTCAACGAAACCGACTTTTTGAAAGCTTTGTATGAGTCAATTTATCGCAAAGACATCAATCTGATCGTTCTGGACGAGATGAATCTGGCCCGTATCGAGTATTATTTCGCGGAATTCCTTTCCATCATGGAAATGCCGGATCACTCGGAGTGGAAGATCGATCTGGTTCCCGATGCGAAACAGAGTGACCCCTTGAAAGTCATCAACGGAAAGATCACGGTTCCGCCCAATGTCTGGTTTGTCGGCACAGCGAACAAGGATGATTCGACATTCACCATCACCGATAAGGTCTATGACAGAGCCATTGCCCTTGAGTTTGAAACCAAAGGCGAATACTTCGCCGCACCGGAAACCGAATCCGTTCATATGTCCAATTCCTATCTTCAAGAATTGTTTGACGAAGCTTTTTACAAGTATCCCGTTTCCAAAGACTTGTTAAGTAAGTTCGAAATCCTCGACAAATACGTCCAAAACACCTTTAAGATTGCCTTTGGTAACCGGATCATGGTCCAAGTCCATAAGTTCATTCCCGTTTTTGTCGCAACAGGCGGAACAGAAGAAGAAGGTTTGGATTACATCTTTGCCAACAAAATCCTCAGGAAGTTTGAAAGTTTAAATCTCGCTTTTCTTCAAGATGAACTGGATCAGTTAATCGTTCAAGTCCATAAAATCTTCGGTAAGAACAGTTTTGAAGAATCGATCAAATTCATCAAAAACCTCAAGAAACAGATTTAGGGGTGATCGAGATGAATGAGAAAGACGTCAAACGCTATTACAAGAAAATCAATACGACTTTTGTCGGTGTCAATAAGCAAGACGAGTTCGCAAAAATCTTCATCAATCTTCTAAAGAGCGGGAATAC
>JAQVTV010000111.1 GCA_028699855.1 Candidatus Izemoplasmatales bacterium
ATCGTGAAGCCTCCTCTCAGATTGAAGGGATAGGATAATTGTGTCTATCTATGCGTCCGAATCCAAAGAATCAAGAATGGCTTTCAAGACCGACGGACGATTGGTCATGATTCCATCCGCCCCAAGTTCGATCAACTGAAGCATCATGTCAGGATCATCGATCGTCCAGTAGTGCACAGCGATGTTGTGTCGATGGGCTGAACGGACCATTCGGAATGTGGCCAGCGTGATGCTGGATTGTTCCACAGGTACTTGAATGACATGAATGGGATCCCAGAAGAAGAAATCGAGGAACATCGTTTGCAGGATGACATAGCGAATGACGGTCTTGACCGAGGGAGATATCATCAAATCAGCGTGGCTTTCTTTTTTGATAGACTTTAGATGATCGAAAACCTCATCATGGAAAGAGGCCAATACGATGCGTTCATACGTATGATATTCGGCATCCAATTCATCCATGATTTCAATGACTTGTGCGAGCGCATCAAGGCCCAGAGCACCCGATTGTTTGATTTCGACATTGATCACGTTGTTCGGAAAAGCGATGATCAACTCGCGCAATGTCGTCACCAGGAATTTTGAGGGATGTCTGGGGAGGATGCCTTCGGGATAAGTCACGTCAAGCGGAGTCACCTCGAAGCCAAGATAGTTTTGATATTTTTCGAATGTTTCTGATGTGTTGACACCGCTTTGGACCGGATTATGATAGCCAAAATCGACTTCATCATCCAGTAGATCGGTGTAATTTGTCAAGTGAATGGGCGCATTGACAAGGGTGGTTTTCCGATCAAGCGTTGTATCGTGCGATAAGATGATGACACCGTCCAGGGTCATAGAGACATCGGTTTCCATGATGACATTCTCATCGATGGAAAAAGCATGATAGAAAGCTTCAAGCGTATTGTCTGGAAATTCGTGGTTACCGCCACCATGAGCGATGAGGCGTGGTAATCCGTCATGCACTAGAAGTGGATTTTCTTGTGATACATTGGGAAATCTTGGTAACAATGCGAGGTTCAAGTATGTCAATATCAAGCCAAGAACAATAACAAGCCAACGTTTTTTTCGCATAGAACATACTCCTTCATCTGATTACATCTATTATACCATACGCAAAATGGCATGATTTTTGAAAGCGAAAAAAAGTTGAAATTAGGTATTGTGTTTAACACACTAATGTGATATCTTAGTAGTGTGTTACGCACAGTAAGGGGGTGTTTTCGATGAATTCTCAATTTAAGAAGGGTGTAATCGAAATGTGTGTGATTCATATGATTGAGCAAAATGACATGTACGGTTTTGAAGTGATCGACGCTTTGTCACGCGAGATTGATGTGAATGAAAACACGATATACCCCATTCTTCGACGCTTGACGGATCAAGGATTCTTTGAAACCTACTCGACACCCACAGGTATCGGGCCACCGAGGAAATACTATCGAGTGACACAAAAAGGTCAAGAACGCGGTTTATCGCAAAGAAAAGAATGGAACAAGTTTCTGAAGGGTGTGTATCGCATTTTGGAGGTGGAAAAAGATGAAAAGTAAGTATTTATCAACAATCGAGCAACTATTAACACAATTCGTCATCAGTAAAACAGAGATCAATGACATCATCAGTGATTATGATCAGATGTTTGAAGATGGCTTGGCGAAAGGGATGACTGAAGAAGAAGTCATCGAGTTTCTTGGAACTCCGGAAAAAATCGCACGTGATTTTTCTGAGGATTTTTCGATGAAGGTTCGCCGGAAACGCAATCATAAGATCACAGCGCTGATGCCTTTTCTCGCGGTGATTACGTTTTTTGTCCTTGGCAACTTCGGATATTGGCATCCGGGGTGGATGGTGTTTCTCCTGATTCCCATCGTGGCGATTCTGAACGAACATGTCGGCAAGAGAAACCGAGAGATGATCATATCCCTCAGTCCCTTTATTGCGGTCATCACTTTTTTATTGATTGGGTTCATCGCGAAGATTTGGCATCCAACTTGGTTGATATTCCTGATTGTGCCTGTCAATGCGATTGTGTTCTCTCAAAAACATACGCGTCCACTTGATTCACTCATCGCACTCAGCCCATTTGTCGCTATGGTGATATTCTTCATCTTGGGTCATTTCAAGCTATGGCATCCGGGTTGGTTGGTTTTCATGATCATTCCCATGTTGGCTATCCTGCATGATCGTGTGAAATGGCGGTTGTGGGCGTTAGAGGCTTCATTTGCCGTTTCGATCGGGCTGTATCTCTATTTGTTCTACACCAAGGGGGTGTGGGGATTGTCACTCTACGTCTTTTTGATCCCTGTTGCGGTGGGAATCTTGTTCAGTGACATTGAATTCCGCTGGAGCGGCAGACCACTCATCATCAAATTGTTGGTTCTCGCATCAATCGCGGTATATGTGCTCTTCGGTGTGTGGTTTGGGACATGGCCTTATCTATGGGTTGTCTTCTTCTCTGTGCCGATATATGCGATTCTCACAGAGAAAAAGAGACGCGGAGTCTTGTCAGCCATCTCGCCGTTTGTCGCGATCACGTTATTCTTTTACCTCGGCTATTTTGGGGGATTATGGTCGATTTCTTGGTTGGCTTTCCTTTTGATACCGATCGTGGCAATCCTCGAAGGAAAATAGAGATATCATCGTTCATGTGATTAGCCCGCGACTGAATGTCGCGGGTTTCATTTTTTGTTATGACTGCCAATGCACATGAGAAATAATGGCGGCCCCCTTGCGGTTACGTCTATTTTTCGATATAATGCAATCGGCTAATCAACTTCTAGGCGGGATAGTTCATGCAAGGAAAAACTTATACAAGGAAAATGCGATCTCGGATGATCATCATTACGTCCATATTTATGTTTTTGGGCGTTTTTACGATTTTGTCGGGTCTTTTGTATTTTACATGGTTTGTGATCCATCGTATTGAACACGATGATGCCGAGTCTGCAGTCGAACAAGTTCATAGTATCATTGAATATGAGAGTTACTTTTTGTCGAATTCAGTCGCGGATTGGTCCTATTGGGATGACACCGTGGCATTTATCCATGGCGTTGATGACAATTATTATGAGACCAATCTTCAAGCTCAAACCTTAGTGACTTTGCAGATTGATTTCATGGTATTTTATTCTCTGAACGGCAATGTTTTTTATTCGCTTGCGGTCGATGATGACGAAGAGATATTTCCTGTTTCAGAAGCCATATTGACGCAAGTGACCGCTCTAGGAATTCCTGGAAATACCCATCGAGATTTTTCGGTATCCGGAATCATCAATACGTCCCAAGGTCCTTTGCTTATCGCATCGCAACCGATATTACAAACGAATCTCGAGGGAGATGTGGAGGGGCAATTGGTCTTCGGGAGATTCTATGATGATCAGTCCAATGAAATGCTTGAAACCATCATCCAGTCGCAGTTGATTTTTATTCCCAACGAGGGACGTCTTGATAATGAGGACATCAGTGTAAAAACGGTTGACCGAGACACGATCCGTGTCGTTGCGCGTTTTGTCACATTGAATGACGATCATTCTTACATTTTTCAAATCATTGTTCCACGCAACCACCTACAAGCGGTAACGACGATTGTCATATGGATCGGCGTTTTTCTCGTGCTCAGCTTCTTTGTGATGGTAGCCATTGTGATGGGGATGTTTCATCGAAACTTCACGATGCGCGTTGTCAATCTTGTCGGGGAAATCAAAGAGGCCTCGAAAGCGGGGTATGCGGGATCATCCGTGTCGCTTGATATATACGAAGATGAGATAACCGAATTGCGTGCCGAATTGAATGCGTTGATTTACTCATTGAGTGAACGAAACCGAGAGGCGCATCGATTGGCATACTACGATGACCTGACGGGCCTTCCCAATCGCAACAAAATCGTAGAAATCGCCGACCATATCATATCGCATATGACAGAAGGCGATATGCTTCACGCCCTATATTTCAATATCAAGTCTTTCAGCAATCTCAACAATAGCTATGGAGAAAAATTCGGAGATCAGGTTTTGATCGAAGTGGCTGGAATCATCACCGATGTGGTCTGTGATAAAACCAGAATCGCCAGAGTGTATGCCGATCAATTTGTGATCCTTCTCTTTAACGTCGATACTCAGAAAGCCCGAGAGGCGGCCCAGAAGCTTATTGGACGTTTTGCACGCGCGATCGTCATCAACAGCATCCCGTTGAGGCTTCATATTTCGATCGGCATCGCGAGCGCACCCGAATTCGGGCTCAACGCCGAGGAATTGCTTAAAGCGGCGGCTTCCGCCTTGGAAGAAGTCGAAAAAAACAGTGGTTCAGGGTATTTGCTTTATGATGACCAACTGCGACTGCGTTTCAACGAGAAAGAAGCCATTTTGATCGCCTTGAAGAACGCTTTAACTGAAGATCAG
>JAQVTV010000112.1 GCA_028699855.1 Candidatus Izemoplasmatales bacterium
AACGCACGTATCGTCAACAACTACGATTGGTTGTCGGGGTTGAACGCGATCGAGTTTCTGCGCGATATCGGCAAGCATTTCAACATATCTTACATGATTGCCAAAGAATCCGTGAAATCACGAATCGAGACGGGTTTGTCATTTACCGAATTCGCCTATCAGATCATCCAAGCATGGGATTTCGAATATCTTTTCGCCAACCACCATTGTCAATTGCAGATCGGCGGTCAAGACCAGTGGGGCAATATCACTTCCGGGATGGAATTGATTCGCAAGATTCACGGGATTCAAAGCAAGACATACGGCTTCACATTCCCACTCGTGACGAAGGCGGATGGGTCAAAGTTCGGAAAATCCGAATCAGGCAACGTCTGGCTTGATCCGGTCCGTACCTCTCCATACGAATTTTATCAGTTTTGGATCAATACAGCGGATGCAGATGTCATCTCGCGCCTCAAACAGTTCACCTTTCTTTCCGTCTCCGAGATCGAAGCGCTTGAACGCGCATTGATCGACGCCCCACATGAGCGAATGGCACAGAAAATCCTCGCCCAAGAGGTGACGACACTCGTCCACGGTTCAGATAAGTACATTGAAGCGAAGATAATATCTGAAGCGTTATTCAGTGGAGAGATACACATGCTTTCCGCGAGCATGATTGAAATGGCGTGCAAAGACCTCATCAATTTGGAGATCGCTTCCGCCATCGATATCGTGGACGCGTTGATTCAAGCCAAGATTGCGCCTTCGAAGCGGGAAGCCCGCCAACTCATCAGTTCGGGAGCCATCACGTTAAACGGGATAAAAATCACGGATGTGAGCTATGTTTTGGAGAAGAAAGACGCCATTGAAGGCATCTTCTACGTGATCCGCAAAGGTAAGAAATCCTACTCGATTATCCGCCAACTCATAGAATAGGCATCTTAAGTGAAGAATTGCCGTATTTATCAAAAGCAGGATACAGTTTAGTGAATCAAAAAAAAGCTTCCCGGTCGTCGACCGGGAAGTTTTTATGTGATGTCGTTTTGTGACTCCATATGCAAATACTTCTTTTGATAGATGATACGCAAAGCATTGAAAACGCAGAGGATGGCGACGCCCACATCGGCGAAGATTGAAAGCCACATCCACATCAGACCGATGGTCGACAGGATCAGGAATGCGATTTTGACGATCATGGAGAAGATGATATTCTCGATGGCGATGGATCTCGTTTTCTTTGCGACGCGAATGGCTTTTTCCAACAGACGGATATCGTTGTTCATGATGATGACATCGGAGACTTCGATCGCCAAATCGCTCGCGGAACCCATTGAAACACCGATATCGGCGTTGCGGAGCAACGGGGCATCATTGATGCCATCTCCGACATAGAGGCTGACGGAGTTGGTGCGAATTTGATTGAATACTTCCAATTTCTGTTCAGGAAGAAGTTCTGCGTAGTACTCGATGCCGCCAAGTTTCAGGGCGATTTCTTTGGCTGATTCTTCGTTGTCACCCGTGAGCATGACCGTATCATAGCGTTTGGTAAAGTCGCGAACGGTTTCCATTGATGTGTCTTTCAGCTCGTCTTTGACGATGATCGAGCCTATGAATGTTCCATCCAAAGCGACAAAGGTGTATGAACCGATTGCGAGTTTTTCTTCATTGACGTGGATGTTTTCCGATTCCAAGAAGCGTCTGCTTCCGGCGAGAATCACTTTCTCGCCAATCGTGCCTTTGATGCCGTAACCCGGAATTTCCTGGATGTTGGTGACGGTTTCAAGGGGGAGTGAATTGAACTCGACGATCGATTGTGCGATGGGATGCGTGGAAAACTGTTCAATGGAAGCGGCGAGACGGACGGTCTCGAGGTCGGTGTACTCTCGCACGAAGAATGCGCCATGCGTCAAAGTGCCGGTCTTATCCAGAGCGATGAGTTTGACGTCAGTCAGTGCGTGGAGGAATGCAGAGCCTTTGAAGAGGATTCCGTTTTTCGCTGCCGTACCGATTCCGGCATAATACGATAGTGGAACCGACAACACGAGCGAACAAGGACAACTGATGACGAGAAAGATGGCTGCGCGATAGATGTAGCCTGTCGTGGTCGTGACGTTCGTGGGATCAAAGATCAGTCCATAAAGAACGAGCAACCCCGCGAGACCGACGACAATCGGAGTGTAAATCCGCGCGAATTTAGAGATGAACATTTCGGTTTTCGACTTCTTGACCGTTGAATTTTCGATGAGGTTGATGATTTTTGCGAGCGTCGAGTTTTCGTATTCTCGAGTCACTTGAATGTGAATGACGTTGCCGACATTGATATTTCCGCTGAGCACATGGTCACCGATGTCCACGGTCTGCAACTTCGCTTCTCCGGTCAACTCGCTGGTATTCAGACTAGTGGAACCTTTGATGACGACGCCATCGACGGGGATGCGCTCACCGTTTTTGACGATGATGACATCGTTCACCTGAATCAAGGAGGGCTCTTTGATGATGACCCCTTCAGCGGTCAGTACATTCGCATATTCCACTTTCAGGTCCATGAGGGCTGAAATCTGATTTTTGGATTTGCGAACCGCCTTTGACTGGAAATACTCGCCGACAGAATACAAGACGACAACGGCAATCGCTTCTTCATGTTTACCGATGAACATCGCGGCGAATGTGGCGATAATCATCAATGTGCTTTCGTTGAAAAAGTTGAAATTGCGAATTCCCTTGATTTGAAGAAGCATCAGTTTCGAAATCAAAAGGCCGTAACCAAACCAGTAGAGCATGGTTGTGACCCATTGATTCCATAGAACGAGGTGGGTGTCGAAGATATAATTGATGACTTGAGGAATGCGATAGGCTGAGAAAGTAAGCAGAATCAATATCATACCGGCGAGAACGAAGGCGTACTCGCGAAGAAACGAGGAGCGATTTTCTTTAGGGATGGCTTCGACGAAGTGGGTGACGATATTGTCTTCAAGCACATCAACAATCGCCTTGATCTCACTCAAGGCTTGCGCTTCGTTATAATCATCTTTAAAGTCAACGAGCAGCGTCTGGTTGACAAAATTGAAACTCGCACTGTTCACGTAAGGTAGCCTTGCGGTGCGCCGCTCGACTTTGGCGATACAATTGGTACAAGTCAGATTTTTCATGTGGATTTTGCGGATCATGTCACAGCACCTTTTATGGGGAATCTCCAATAGAGATTACATTTTTTTATTACTATCACCATTATACCCACAAATGAAGATTTGTCAAATACATCTCGGAAATGTCCCCTTCGTAACATAAGGAATATGCGATATCTTTCGCTTTTTTTCTCGTTGTGGTACAATAGAAATCAGAATGGAGTGAATGACATGGATTGGTTGAAAATCGCACGGACATATTTGGCAGAATACATCGAACGCGTACAAGCGCTCTTACGGATTCCGACCGTTCTCGATACGTATCGTCCGGAAGACGTGGAGGCTCCTTTTGGCAAGCCCATCCGCGAGGCTTTGGATTGGATGCTCGAGGTGGCTCGAAACGATGGCTTTATCACGAAAGACATCATGCATTATGCAGGTCATGTAGAAATGGGAGAAGGGGAGGAAATTCTCGGAATTCTAGGGCATCTCGATGTTGTCCCGGCAGGTGGCAAGTGGGATACGGATCCGTTTGCCGCAGTGATGAAGGAAGGGAAGATCTTCGCCCGTGGTGCGATGGACGACAAGGGGCCAACGATCGCTGCGTATTTGGCCATGAAAATGGTCCAGGAGGCAAAAATCCCCTTACAAAGAAAGGTTCGTTTGATCTTGGGCTGTGACGAGGAGTCGGGAATGCGTTGTATTCAGACGTACTTGAAACATGAGAAAATGCCTGATCTGGCATTTGCGCCCGATGCGGAATTTCCGCTCATTTATGCTGAAAAAGGCTCGTTAAGTTTCGATTTCTTCGGTGATTATGATGATGATTTGATCGCGTCTTTGATCGCGGGAGAACGATATAATGTGGTTCCGGATCGCGCGGAAGCGGTCTTGAAAAAGGATGTATCTCAAGCGTTTCAAGCCTACTTGGAGGAATATCAACTTCAAGGGCATGTGAGTGGTGACACCTATGTCGTGTATGGCAAGAACGCGCATGCCGCTTGGCCGCATTTGGGGGTCAATGCGATATTTTTGATGGCTGCTTTCTTGCGAAAGCATACGAACCATCCGTTGATCCATTGGATCGATCGCTACCTCGCATTCGATCACCTGGGTGAGAAACTCGGCATCGCTCACTTCGATTCGGAGATGAAGGAGTTGACGATGAACACGGCGTTAATCCGGATACAAGATGGCGCTTATCGTTTGGGCATCAACGTGCGGTATCCACGAGGGTTTGACGTAGAAAGCAACCTGAAGAAGGTTG
>JAQVTV010000113.1 GCA_028699855.1 Candidatus Izemoplasmatales bacterium
CCCCCAAAACCGTTCGTGATTGAACAATAAGGGAGACAACCGATATATCCGTTTTTTTGTGTAGGACATTTCTGAATCTTCTTTTCAAGAATCGGGCATTTCCGATCGAAAATCGTATGCCCTTTATCCACCAACAGAACGCTGAGTTCTGGTTTTTTCTCGATTAATTCATACGCACACATATATCCCGCTGGCCCTGCGCCGACGATGATGATGTTGTATTGTTTCTTCATCAGACATTCAACTCCTTTAAACCGTGAAGATGATATCATTATTCATGGATAAAAGCAACTGCAGACCCCAAGATTTATCTTGGTTCAAAAAGTCTCTGAAATGAACGAAAAAACAAAAAAATCCGGATTCCCCACTTATGAGTATCAAATCCGGATTTTATGTTTCGAAAATGGTTGGTTATTCGGTTCGAACCGGCAAAATCAATTGAACCAATCCGGGATCGCTGTTGCCTTCGATGACAAACGGGCGAATTTCACCGGTGAATTTGACATAGACTTCGTCGGATACAAACGTTTTGAGCGCGTCCATGAAATATTTGGAGCTGAAGGCGATTTTAATCGGAACGCCCACCACTTGTTCAAGCGGATAGACCTTCTCCGTAACTTTACCGAGCTCAGGAGAGTTTGATGTGATTTCAACGATGTTGTCGCTACGCAGATTGAACTTGACAATACTGGAAGATCCTTCTTTGGATGACAAGAGCGATGCGCGTTCGATCGCTACAAACAACTTGTCGCGATTGAATTTGATGACGATGGGAAACTCGTTCGGGATCAATCGGGATGTCTCGGGGAAATTACCTTCGAGCAGGCGAGATTGAAACAAGACGTTTCCGTATTCAAACAGAATGGACTTGTGATTTAGATGGATGAGAATCTCGTCCAAATTCATTTCAAGGATTTTGGATAGTTCATCAAGGCTTCTTCCTGGGATCACCACATTCATATGATCTGTGCTTTTGGGGATGGTGATGTTTTTTTGACTCAAACGGAATGAGTCGGTCGCAATTGCACTGAGTTTTTCGTCTTCAACACGAATGTTCACACCGGTCAAAATCGGTCTGTTTTCGATTGTGGATGTGGCAAATGTCGTTTGCCGGATAATCGCCTTCATGATTTTCGAATCAAGTTTGATCGGCTCGTCACTGAGCGGGAAATTCAATTCAGGATAATCATCTACATTCAAGAGATTCAACGTGACATCCGAATCTCCAGCGATGATCCGCAAAATATTTTGATCAATGACAGATAATTCGAGTTGCTCACCTTCAAGTTTGCGAATGATGTCGACAAAATATTTGCCGGGAATGAGTACGTCTCCGGGGATATCCACACGAAGACTATCATCTTTGATGTGTAATTTGATCGAAATATCGGCATTACTTGTAATCAGGATTATTTCATTTTGAAGCGCCTCGAGTTTGATCCCTTGGAGATAAGGGGCAGGAGTTTTGGTTGAGAGTGCTTTTTGAGCAATCAATAACTGATTCAGCAAGACGTTTGTAGCGATGACAAAATTCATATACAACCTCCTGTGACACTATTATATTATTAATCTTTTTAATTGTTATTGTTATTAGGGGTGTGGAGCGCGGGGATTAAAAGCATGATCCAACACTATATTATACCATATTTAGCGGTTTAAGTATAGTGAAGATCGGGGGAAAACAAAGGTGATTTAGACATTCTTTCCACATTTGATCAACAACTTATCGATATCACCTTTTTTGGCGGAATCGGTTTGAATATCATTGGCGATTTGTTCGATACTGTAGATGACGGTCGAGTGATCGCGATTGTTAAAAATCTGGCCGATTTTCTTATAAGTGATGTCAAAAAGATCTTTGAGGATATACATGGCGACCTGTCTGGGATAGACATATTGTTTTTGTCTTTTCTTGGACAGAAGATCGGATGAAGAGATACTATAATATGCGCTGACGATATCCAGAACGGTGTTGTAGTTGCTGATTTCGATCGACTTGTTGGAAATGTTTTTGGAGTGAACCAAATTTTTCAGCGCTTCTTCGGCGTTAGAAGTCGTAAATTTATAATCAAACGCCGTGCAATAGAATAGAACGCGTTTCAACGCGCCTTCCAACTCGCGCACGTTGTTATCAAAGATACTTGCGATGTAATCAAGGATTTCATCGGGAATCAGATCGGGATCCGCGGTTTCAGCTTGAAGTTTTTTCTTGAGAATCAAGATTCGATGCTCCAGATTCGGGCGATTGATGTCGACGGACAAACCCCATTCAAACCGCGAAGTCAGACGAGACATGATATCAAACAGTTCGGAAGCTTTGCGATCGGAGGTGATCACGATCTGTTTGTTGCTTTCTTTGAGTTTCTCGAAAATCTTGAAGAATTCGAGTTGTGATTGTGTTTTGCCCGACAGAAATTGAATGTCATCAACCAATAGCACATCGACGCTTTCATATTTCTTGGAAAAATCATCAAAGGCTTTTTTTTGCGCTGCTTTGGCATAATCTTCGATGAACTGATCGGTCTTGACATAAAGAACGACTTTATTGACGTCGTTTTCCATCACATAATTCCCTACGCATTGCATCAAATGCGTTTTACCGAGACCGACATCACCAAAAATATAAAGCGGATTTGCGACCGCACCAGGTTGGTCCGCCACTTTCGTGGCTGAAGTGTAGGCTAAGCGATTACTCGCGCCAACGACGAAATTATCGAACGTATATGAATTATTCAATCCGGTCTTGTATTTATTTTCGAGATCCACTTCCGGCGTGTTGATTTCATATGCAGCAGATCGCGCCAGTTCTTCAGCCGCTTGATCTTTGGTGATGATTTTGAACAGATGTTTCTCGCTGACATATTCATTGAGCATCGCGTTGAGGCGGTTGAGGTAAAAAGACTCGATTTTGCTTTTGATAAACGAGTTGGACGCAATGAGATAAACGGAATTGTTGACGATTTTGAAGACTTGAGAAATACCAAAAAAATGTTCATTATAAACATCTTCATCCAGGGTCAGTTGTAATTGATATTTGATCTGTTCCCAAATGCGTTGAAATTCCTGTATTGGCATATGTGATACCTCATACTTAAATATATCATAAAGCAAACGGGATGATTCGACTATTTCTCCACAAAAAATGTGGATAACTTTTATGGGTTTGATAGTTTTCCACAGAGATATGTGTATAAAAATCTGCACTATTTTGCGATGAAACCCGATTTTCCACCTATCCCAAAACCGTCTATTTCAACACAAATGTCGACAATGGTTATAACCGTTTTTCATCGCGGATCATGGCGATGGGGAAAAGTGGAAATAAATGATTTTTTCCAGTAGAATGCGCGGTCAAAATGTGTTGACATCCATGGAAAAATCCCTTATAATTATGTAGCATGGTTTCTGGAAGAAAGGCTGGTGATGTTGATCATGAGCAAAAAGACATATCAACCGAGCAAAATCAAAAGAGCGAGAACCCACGGGTTTCGTGCCCGGATGGAAACAGCGAACGGAAGAAAAGTCCTATCGCGCAGAAGAGCAAGAGGCCGGAAGAGCTTGACTGTATCAGATCGCTAAAAACCACATAAAAACACACCCATTATATATTAGAACTTGAAACCACCGGAATAATATATTTAGGTGGTTTTTGTTTTTGAAAGGGGTGGTGGCGTGAATAAAGCATACAGAATCAAAAAAAGCACGGAAATCGATGCGCTCCTAAAACAAAAGAACCGGATCGCAAACGGTTATTTTTCCTTGTTTTATTGGGTGAACCCCGCAATGGATCACTACCGATTTGCTTTGAGTGTTCCGAAAAAACTAGGCAACGCCGTTGAGCGCAATCGGATCAAACGCCAGATCCGAGAAATTGTGCGATTGTTACCGATAACCGAAGCCGTGGATGTGTTTTTGATCGTCAGAACCAAGGCCAACGAGTTAGATTACGCGCAGCTGCGCGAACAACTGATGATTCTATTCGCGCGAGCGAAAATAATAAAAGGATAGTGCATATGAAAAAGAACCGGATATTGACTATTATCATCGCCATTGTTTTACTCTTCGGACTTGCCGGATGCGGCTCGAAACCGGGGGTCACGTACAAAAATTATCAAAGTATCTTGACGGTTGAGGACAACCCAACCGAGATACCGACTTCACTGAGTCGTGTGGCCGAACTCTTGGGATCGCCCGATTCTCTGGCTACGGTGGACGCAAATGGGACCGGGTATCTGGAGTGGAATGTCGATGGCGCCTTCGTACGCGTCACGTTTGAAGATTATCGAGCCATGGACAAAGAACAGACCGGG
>JAQVTV010000114.1 GCA_028699855.1 Candidatus Izemoplasmatales bacterium
TATTGCTGAGATTGAGGTTGGGAGACGTTTTGGCGTATCCGACCAAAGCCCCGACACCATTTGAATTGTTTCCTGAGACGGACGAATTCGTAATGGTGATATCATAAGCCGTCATGCTGTCCGCGTAAAGTTCTCCGACGAGAATTCCCGCACGTCCCGAAGAAGTGATATTGACGTTGTCGAGCGTGAGATTATAAATCGTCGCGCCCTTGACTCGGGAAAAGATTCCTGCCCGGTCGCCGCCATTTGGTATCGTCAGATTTGCGATCGTTTTTCCGTTTCCGTTCAAGGTTCTCGTGAAGGCGAAATTGACATAGACCCATGTATACTCGGTAAAATCCAAATCGTTCGCAAGATAGAATATCGGGCCGGTATCCGAATTGACGGTACCTTTCGTCGCGAGTTCATAAAACTCGGCAACAGTAGTGACCGCAACACCATCAGGGGTGGGTTCGCCCTCGATCCATTTGGCATAGAGGGTGATATTTTCGGTCACGGTATCCACGAGGAAATTCCATGGAGTGTCAAATGTGGCTTCTTTGAACCAACCCTCAAAGGTGTGTCCTGATTTTGTCATGGCTTCAGGCTCGATCGCAAGATTGCCTTCTTCGATGTCTTGGACATCGGGTGCGGGAGCACCCCCATTAGCTTCGAATGTAACGCTATATGTCATTTCCGGAGCTACATAATCTCCGATTTGATAAAGCTTCGTGACAGGATTGTAATCCCAGACTACCTCTGAAGAAATCATTTGCATGTTCGTCGCCCACCAGGCCTCATCGACCGCGTCGAGATTCGCCAAGGCGAAAGCTGCATCCAGTTGCACGGCATTCCCAGCCGGATTTTCATTTAGGAAATGGCCGTAGACCCGGTTCAAGACGGGATCCGCGGATCCTGTAGCGTCTCTTCTGCCCAACAGGCCGGTGATCTTTCCGGCACCGCTATAGGTGAAATTGACATCGAGGAATACGTCGGACGCCACGAGCTCGGTGCTCAGTTTGTAGTAACCCACCAGTGCGCCCGCTGCGCCTCCCAAGACTTCAGAATTTGACACGACAAGGCGAGTGATGTTCAAATTGGCATTGGCGTGATTCGTGTAACCGATCACCCCTACTCCCGCGTCTGTGGCGGTCGAAGTGGTTTCAGCTTTGGATTGATGGATATATATATCCGTCAATCCCGCAAAATTATCCACACGGCCAATCAGAAGACCCACATTCTTGTTGGTCGATTGGACCGTCGAGGAAATAATGGAGATTTCGTTCAGCGAAACGCCGAGTGAAGCCATGCCGATGAGCAATCCGACACCGTTGGAATCAGTACCGTTGACCAAAACATATTTCATTATCACGTTGTGAATCGTCACCGGATTACTTTCCACTCTTCCGATCAACATACCTACGCGACCTTCAACCGATACGGACGATGACTGAATCACGACGTTTTTAATAGTAGCACCATTGGTTCTTTGGAATATGCCCCCGTAAACGCCTGTACCCGAACCGGTGATGGTGATATTGCTCAAGGTGTGGTTGCGTCCATCAAAGACACCCTTAAAAGCGGTGCCTGTTCCGGATTGAACCCAGTCGACGCCTGTGAAGTCGATGTCATTGGCAAGGTAATATGTGATCTCTGCGCTGCTCTTCGCCATGTTGATGAACTCCACAGCCGTGGTGATGGGCATGCCGAGAATATCCCATTTGGCGAACAGTGTCATATTGCCGGTGACGACATCGCTCTCAAAATCCCACACGGTATCAAAAGTGGCTTCTTTGAACCACCCCAAGAAGGTGGCTGCGGCTTTGACCGGTGCATCCGGAGCCGTGATCAACGTTCCGGATTCAGAAAGCGTCAGCGATGAGACCGCACTGCCGTATTCCGTGTTGAAGACGACATTGATACCCCATTTGGCGTAAAGCGTGATATCTTCCAAAACGAGATCATTCACGAAATCCCATGGTGTGAGGAGTGAAGCTTCTTTGTACCAGCCAAGGAATGTCCACCCACTTCTCGTGGGGTTGGCTGGTGCGTTGATGGTCGCACCATCGAGCACATCAAGCAGGGGATCGACCGCGGAACCTTCAAGGCTGTCGAAGGTGACGCTGAACAATTCGATCCATTGGGCGTAGAGTGTCATATTTTCGGTGACTGTTTCATTATCAAAATCCCATAAGGTGTCAAAGGATGCTTCTTTATACCAGCCTCCAAAATGGAAGCCCGTCTTTTCAGGCGCATCGGGAGCAGTAATCGTCGCACCACTCAACACATCTTCGAGTGCGGCAATCGGGTCAGCGCCATCCACATCGAATGTCACTGTATAGCGCGCTAGTACAACTTCCCACTTGGCATAAAGCGTCACATGCGATAAGACTGTATCGGATTCAAAATCCCATGGGGTGACAAGAGTTGCTTCATGATACCAACCCTCAAAAGTATGTCCTGGGTAACTCGGATCTTCCGGAGGCGTGACCAATGAGCCCGATATGACATTGAGCAATGGATCTATCTGAGAACCATCTCCCGTGTCGAACGTGACATTGAAGACTTCCGCCCAATCGGCGTACAGTGTCAGATTCTCAAGAACGACATCCGTGTCAAAATCCCATAGTGTATCAAAAGTGGCTTCTTTGTACCACCCCAAAAACAGGTATCCCGTTTGCGTGGGTGCTTCAGGTTCAGCGATTTTGCTTCCAGATAAAATGTCTTCGATGGAAGTCACCTCAGAACCCCCGTTACTCTCGAACTCAACATTGAAGCGTTCGAGCATGACCGCTTCGAGCAACGTATAGAATCCGGTCAGTTCATTGATGTGCCATAGATCTGATGCGGGAATATTCGGCATTTGGGTCAGCCACCAACTATCCGCCAATCCATCAAGATCTGCGAGCGTATTCGCGAGATCGAGTTGAATCGCAGCGCCTGCAACCAGTGATGTGAAATGACCGAATACGCGAGTCAAGACCGGATCAGTCGTGTTCTCATCGACATTTCTACGGCCGATGATTCCGCTTTGTTCCGCTCCGCCACTCCCGTCATACGGGAACGCGATATCGAGGAAGACATCAGTCGCTGTCAATCCGCCGTAACGATAATAACCCACTAACGCTCCGTTCGATCTGCCGATGAGCACTGAGTCTTCAATCACGATGCGTTCAAAGACAAGATCCGCCGATGCGCTATTGGTATAGCCGACGATTCCTCCGACACCCGCATCGGTGTTATAAGTCTGACTTTCGGCTTGAGAATCAAATATGTAAATATCAGTGAAGTGAGCGGCATGATCCGCACGCCCTACAAGGAGCGAGACGTTCTTGCCGGTATTGAAAGCTGAAGAAGAGAGAATGACGATGTGGTCTGCGGTAATGCCATGGCTGGCGTTACCCACCAGGATACCGACACCCTCGCCCGCGGTTCCCTTCACCGTCGATAGCTCGAATGTGATATTTTGAACGACTACAGCGTCATTTTCCACGCGGCCGATCAATACGCCCGCACGGCCATTCACATCGATTGATGCATTGACGATTTTCACATTTTGGATCGATGCGCCTGTCGCCCTCTGGAACAAGCCCCCATACACACCTGAGCCTTCTCCGGTAATCGTGATGTTCGATAGTACATGGTCAAACCCTTCGAAATGTCCCTTGAAAGATTGTCCGTTTCCTGTTTGGACCCAAGTGAAGTCGGCAAAGTTGATGTCCGCAGTGAGATAAAAAGCCCGTTCTGACCCACTCATCGTCATATCATAAAATGCTTGGGCCGTCGCTATCGGCGTACCGGGAATATCCCACTTGGCATAAATCGTCGTATTTTGCTCGATGGTATCGACTAAGAAATCCCACTCGGTTTCATATGCAAGTTCCTTATACCAGCCGAGGAACGTCGCATTCGTTTTGACGGGAGCATCGGGTTCGACTACCAAGGCGCCCTTGAGCAAATCAGTAATCGGTGACAACGCATCTGCACCATCCATATCAAATGTGACGGTATACGTCTTGATTGCCCATTTCGCATAAAGTGTGATACTTTCTGTCACCACGTCCACATCGAAATCCCACAATGTGTCCAAAGATGCTTCCTTGTACCAGCCCATGAATACGTGTTCGTCAAATGTAGGTGGCGTTGGCTCGGTCACCTTAGCCCCGGATAACACATCTTCGATGGGCAAAACCGCACTGCCATCACCCGAGTCAAAGCTGACGACGAACTTTTCCGCCTCAGTTGTGGGCGCAGCCGTTGTCGGAGCCAATGTCGTCGGTGCAAGTGTCGTTGGTGCCAACGTCGTTGGTGAGAGTGTC
>JAQVTV010000115.1 GCA_028699855.1 Candidatus Izemoplasmatales bacterium
CCGATCTCCCCGTAATGATAACCGATCAAACCTCCGGCATAAATGCGATAAGTCCGGGAGAAACCTGTAATTGCCACATCGACCGCGTTCTTGCTGATAATCGTGTTATTCACTTTTCCAACAAGCCCGCCGACATAAGTGAAATTGTCTCCGTCCACATTCAAAGTCCCTGACGCACTGGTCGCCTCGATCCGATTAGCGACGAATTCAGGAGCTGTCATCGATTGCGTGACCTTCGCAGCGGACATACCGACCAACAAGCCGACAAAGGAATTGGATGCCGTGTTCGTGATATCGATCGCCCCTGTCACATGGACATTTTCGATATTGCCACTGAGATATCCGCACACACCACCGGCATATGTCAAAAATGTGGTGGCGTAAGTGATCGCATAATCCAGGATGTCGAGATTTTTGACGACACCCGAGACATGGGCAAATAGACCGTTGAGATGGTCGTTGCGCTGGGTGATCGTCATGTTGGAAATCGAATGACCATTTCCGTCGAAAATTCCGCGGTACGCATCAGTATATGTACCAATGGGTACCCACTCGACACCTGAAAGGTCGATATCCGCGACGAGTCGGTATGAACGATGAGGCTCAATCGCCAAAAGTTCTGTGACATTAGCGATATCATAGACATTTTCAATGTCTGCAGGCGGCAAAGTGGTGGTCATGACGGTCGTTTGTTGGTTGCATGCCCCGAGAGTGATGAGAGCGATGAATCCCAATAGGATGACAAAAGTTTTTTTCATAGATATCTCCTTGATGATGATTTATCAGAAGAGTGTTTGTTGGATGACAACTTCGTCATCCTCAACATCATCCGTTGAATCTGGTATGTTGGTTTGAATGATCTTTTCAAGTTCATTCATCATGTCTTCGGCGGTGTCTTCCTCAGGCTCTTCGACGAAAGTGGCATTTGCGTCAGCGATTCTACTCCGAATTCGGTTCACTTCTTCCGGATTCGTCATATCGATGCCGAGTTTCATCGGTACATGGTCTTTTTCCAAATACGGAATACCATGCTCGTATCGATCCGATTTCAAGTCCTTTCCCTTGATCAACATCTCCCCGTCTCGGATCATGATGCGGATCGTAAGATAATCCTTGAACCGGGTCATGTGTTCCGAAATCATTCCGCAGAATTGGTAGGGATTGGTCTTGACATTCTTGAGATAGAGTTTCCCCTTTGCTGGCCGTCTTGAACACTCGATATTACTCACGTATTCCCGTTTGATCGCACCGCGGTTGGTCAATAGGAGCAGTTCGTGTTTTTGAATGTTCGAGGCGTATTTCGCTCCGATGAGCGCATCGTCTCGAAGGTTAATCTCCTTCACGCCCTTGGCGGAAAGACTTTGCACCGGCACTTCATTTTCGAAGTATTTCAGAACGTAACCATTTTCGGTGGCGAGCACGATGGATGTGTCATACGCTTCCTTCAAGTCAACGCTCACCAAAGGATTCACACGCGATGCGGGAATGGCTGAGTACGTCTTGTTCAGCCTCACTTGCTGGAATTCGCGGAGTGCGACTTGTTTGATCTGCCCATCCTCTGTCGCAAGCAGGATCGTCTGGTCAGTATCAAAATCGTTGATGACGATGAAATCGATGACTTCTTCATGCTCTTTCAGAGGGGCATATTGGCCGATATATTCACCTGTGTCGCGCCATTTGCTATCGGTAATTTTGAAAACAGGGATGTTGACATAATTGCCATAATTGGTGAATACAAGGATAGTATCACGGGTATTGACCTCTTCTTGATGGAGCACATAATCGTTGGCTTTCATTCCAGGCACACCATTGGAAGCTTGATATGATTTCAAAGAAGTGCGTTTGATGTAACCGTCACGACTGAGAACCAAGATGACGTTTTCGTGTTCTATCAATGCTTGTTCATCGATTTCCACATGGGCGATCTCATCGGTAATGACCGTTCTGCGTGGTGTGGGATATTGATTCAAGATGTCAAGCAACTCTTGTTTGATGACGCCTTCAAGTTCCTTTTCGTTTTGGAGAATCCGATTCAACGAGCGAATTTGACGATCGAGATTGAGAGATTCCTGTTGCATTTCTTTCACGTCTGTCGTGGACAAACGATAGAGCTGCAATGACACGATGGCATCCGCTTGGACTTCACTGAACGCATATTGATCAACCAAACGTGTGATCGCGTCTTTCTTTCCTAATGACGCGCGAATCGTTACGATGACCTCATCGAGTATATCTACCATCTTCAAAAAACCTTCCACGATGTGCTTGCGTTTCTCTGCGCGAAAGAGCTCAAAGTTTGAACGATTGCGAATGACTTCTTTCTGATGCTGGATGTAGCTGTCGATAATATCCATGAGCGACATCAATCGCGGTGATTTGCTGTCGATCGCAACCATATTGTAACTGAATGCGACACTCAAATCCGTATTCTTATACAAATATGCCAGAATGATTTCCGAAGGAATCTCCTTTTTGATCTCGATGGCAATGCGAAGTCCTTCTCGATCCGATTCGTCTCTGACTTCAATGATGCCGTCAATCCGTTTTTTCAAACGGATTTCATCGATTTTTCTGACCAAATCAGCTTTGTTGACTTCATAAGGAATCTCAGTCACGATCAATGCGGTGTCTTTGACCTCGACCTTGCTACGAATAATGATCCTGCCTCGGCCGGTGGAAAAAGCTTTTTGAATCTCATCGATGCCTTCGACAATCGCACCTGTTGGAAAATCCGGCCCCTTGATGATGGTCATCAGTTCAGAAATCGTCGCATTGGGATGCTCAATTCGATAGACGACCGCTGTCAAAACCTCGCTCATATTATGTGGCGGGATGTTGGTGGCATACCCTGTGGCCATTCCCATCGCGCCATTGACGATGAGATTGGGAAACTTGGCGGGAAGTACGACCGGTTCATATTCCTCGTCATCGAAGTTGGGCACGAAAGTGACCGTTTTCTTATCGATATCTCGAAGTATCATCTCCGCGTAAGGTGTCAATCTCGCTTCCGTATAGCGCATCGCCGCCGCAGGATCATTATCAATCGATCCATTGTTCCCATGCATATCGATGAGCAAAGTGCCCATCTTCCATGTTTGACTCATTCGCACCATGGCATCATAGACGGACTGGTCTCCGTGCGGATGATACTTGCCGATGACCTCTCCGACTATCCTCGCCGACTTCTTATAGGGTTTATCGGATGCCATGCCCATTTGATTCATCGCGAACAAAATCCGTCTTTGAACCGGCTTTAAGCCATCTCTCACATCGGGTAAAGCTCGATCTTGGATGATATATTTGGAATACTTTCCGAAACGATCACCGATGATATTCTCAAGATTTTCCTGAGTGATTTTCTCGTTGAGAAAAACATCAATCTTCTTCTTGACCGCCGCCATCATTCATCACCCCGGAGTGAATAATCGTCATCGCTCTCAAAGGAGACAAATGTGTCAATCCATTCTTTCCGCGGTTCGACTTTATCCCCCATCAAAACGGAAATCCGCTGTTCGGCGTCGGCCAGATCTTCAATTCTGACTTGAATCAGAGTCCGTGTTTCCGGATTCATAGTCGTGTCCCATAATTGCGATGCGTTCATTTCTCCGAGTCCTTTATAACGTTGGATCGTATAAGATTTGTAGCGCTTGGATATGTGTTCGCGCTCTTCTTCGGTCCAAGCATAAGTAATCTCTTCTTTACGACCGGTTTTTTCGATTTTATATAGTGGAGGCAATGCGATATATAGTTTCCCGGCTTCGACCAGCGGACGCATATAGCGAAAGAAAAACGTGATTAAAAGCACTTGAATATGGGCCCCATCGGTATCCGCATCTGTCATGATGATCACTTTGTTGTAATTGGATTTCTGTACCTGGAAATCACCTCCCAAGCCTGCGCCGATCGTGGAGATGATCGTGGAGATTTCCTCGTTCTTAAGGACATCTTCCATTTTTTGTTTCTCTGAATTGATGACTTTTCCTCTTAACGGAAGCACTGCCTGAAAATTGCGATTTCGCCCTTGCTTGGCCGAACCGCCCGCCGAATCTCCCTCGACCAGAAACAGCTCGTTGATTTTCGGGTTTTTCGATGTGGCCGGAGATAACTTGCCCGATAGGATTGTCTCCTGCCGTGCGACCTTTTTCACCAAACGCGCATCTTCTCTTGCTTTTCTCGCGGCATCTCTTGCGTTTCTTGCATTGACCGCTTTTTCTATCGATGCCGATGCGATTTGCGGATTTTCAGTCAGAAAGATGCTAGTTTGCTCACTCACGACGTTTTCTACGGA
>JAQVTV010000116.1 GCA_028699855.1 Candidatus Izemoplasmatales bacterium
TGCTTGATGGTCGAGTAGCCATTGTTATAAATCTTGAGTTTCGTTTCCGAGATGAATTCCACTGCCGAGTTCTTGTGGATGATCGCGAGTTTCCATCCGGCGAACACCCTTTTGGACAATTGGTCGTAATAGTTCTGGTACGTCTCATCAGAGAAGTCCTTTAACAAATACGCCGCATCATCTTCAAAGATAATCTCCTGATAGTTTTGATAATCTTCGGCACAGACGGGAATGACTGCACACAAGAACACACATATTGCCACGCAAAGAACCAAAGCCAATCGTTTCATAAATAAAACCTCCTTTGACATCAACACAATACGTCAAAGGAGGACAATATCTTTTATTCTGTGGACAGCGGATTGTGGGTGAAATACGCGATGGTGTCTTCATATCCGAGTTCCAGCAACTTTTCCGAACGTTTCGGATCGAAATTGAGGATGCCTCCCAAACCGAAGCGCCGGCGAATAGGATGAAGGGTGATTTCCTTGTGTTTGTGGCGGGATGCCGAATCCATGAACATCAGCGGAATCACAATGATCGTGTCGCAACCGGCTTCGATCAATGGTGTCAATGGAACGTTATCATAGATTCCGCCATCATAATAGTTCTTCTCATCGATGGCGACCGGAGGAAACACGAGCGGAATGGAGCACGATGCGAGGATCATCTTGATGATATCTTCCGGCTTTTTCGTTTGAACCGGCACATAGACTGCCTTGGAATCATTCTTGATGAAATGATGGTAATTCGCTTTGATCAAGCCAAAAATACCTTCGTTTTCGTTGCCACCCTCAGACAAAGTGATATAAACTTCCTTGTGCATCAATGCGGACAGATCGAGATGTGTTTCAAGGAGCGTCTCCAACTCCTTGATTTCATAGAGCCCATTGTCCCATAGCTTCATCTTTTCGCGGATGAGGCGTTTGAAAAAGTTTTCGGTGGACTTGAGTACATCCGGAGGGAAGTCCAACCATAAGCGCTTGGACGACTGAACACCCAAACTTGCAAGGATGCAAGCGTTGACGCTACCGATGGACGTGCCGGAGAAAACCTGAACCTGTTCGAAAATACCCAGTTCATCCAACGCCAGTGCGGCACCGATCTGGTATGCGCCACGCGCGCCGCCGCCACCGAGACATAGTCCGATTTTTTTCATTGTACCACTCCTATATGTCGTGTCTCATCTTCGTAAAAGACACGATCAATGGTGCCGCCTCCGATCATGACCTCTCCTTGATAGAGGACACATGCCTGACCCGGAGTCACTGCACGCACTCCTTGAAGGTAGGTGACATGCAACTTCGTTTCATCGATCATCTCGACATTGACCTGAACATCCGCTTGACGATACCTGAATTTCGCTGAAGCGGCGAATCTGGGTTGTCGATGTGCGCGTGACACCCAATTGAAGTCCTCGAGGAAACAATGGGTGGAATAGAGTTTCGGATGATGAAACCCTTGAACAACCGTCAAGGTATTGTGGGTGACATCCTTATCGCTGACAAACCAGGGCAGGGACTGAAAGCGGTTATCTCCACCGATTCTTAAACCCTTGCGTTGCCCGATGGTATAATACATCAAACCGTCGTGCCTGCCAAGGATTTCGTGATTCTCGGAAATGATATCGCCGGGATGGGGAGAAAAATAGTTGCTGAGAAATTGACTGAAGCGACGTTCTCCGATAAAACATATCCCTGTTGAATCCGGTTTTGAAGCCGTTTGAAGTCCGTGCTTCTTAGCGAGCGCTCTCACTTCCGCTTTGGTCAAATGACCGATCGGAAAGATGACATCATTCAAATCATCCTGAGCGATTTGACATAAAAAATAGGACTGATCCTTATTGGCATCTACTCCGCGCAAGAGTTTCGGCGGCACATCACTGTCTATGCGCGCGAAATGACCCATTGCTATTTTGTAGGCTCCGAGGGCTTTAGCGGCTGATATGAATTGATCAAATTTGATGTGTTTATTGCATAAAATATCGGGATTGGGGGTCCGGCCCGCTTCGAGCTCGCGTAGAAATGTGGCGAACACGTGATCCCAGTATTCGTGGACAAAATCATGACGATGAAGATGAATGCCTAATTGATCGCACACGCGTTGCGCATCAAGAAAGTCCGTTTCTTGTGGGCAGGTGTCAAGATCGATGTCCGGATTTCCCTCGACGTCCTGATTGATCGCGCTATCCCAGTTGCGCATGAAGAGACCTTCAACTTCAAATCCCTGTTCGATTAAAAGTAAAGCGGCTACGCTCGAATCGACACCACCGCTCATACCTACGATAATTTTCAAGAAATCACCTATCTTCTAATGTCCGACGGCATCCGAAAATCGGTTCGTGATGATAACGATACATCAAGAATTTTCGGACCGTCCGGATTTGCCTGACGTTTGAACTGTTGGGAAAAGAAGCGTTTGAAGAATTGGGATGTGTAGCGTTCGCACACTTCAACTTCCAAATCAAATGCTTCGTGTAGCAGAAAACGGATGCGTTCTTCATTGTCGCCGCAAGCGAGAAAACGGTACAAAATGAAATCATTGATCTCATATTTCCCGATGATCGCTTCCGTGGTTTGTCCGTGCTTTAACTCCGGTGTGATCGGCGAAGCGATGATCGCCTCCAAAACGTGTTTTAATGGAAGCTGATCGGTCGTTTCCGCATGTTTTTGAATCATGAATCGAACCAAGGTTTTCGGAATGCCCGCATTCACATTGTACATGCTCATCTGATCACCGTTGTATGTCGACCACCCTAATGCGATTTCCGACAAATCTCCGGTTCCAAGCACGATTCCGTTATACTGATTCGCGAGATTCATCAAGACCATGGTCCGAGAGCGCGCTTGCGCATTCTCATACGTGATATCTTCTTTCGTCCGATCATGCCCGATCAGATCCAAATGTTCGAGGACATGGTCTTTGAGATCGATTTCCTTATAGGACAAACCCAACGCTTTGATAAGCTTTTGGGCGTGGTCATTGCTCATGGCGGATGTCGCGAGTGCGGGCATCGAGACTGCGATAATGCCCTGATGCTCCAAAGAGAGGATGTCGAACGCCTTCGCTGCGACAATCAACGCGAGCGCAGAGTCCAACCCTCCCGATACACCGATGAGCACATTGCGGATTCCAAGGTGCTTGAGCCGCTTGGCCAAAGAAAACGATTGGATATGGGCGAGCTTTTGAAAATCGAGATCCTGGGTATTTTTGGGTACAAACGGGAAACGATCGATCGGATCGGTGAAAGTGAATGGTGATTTTGTCGGCAAATCGATCGAAATCAATTGATAATCGAAACGATACTTTAAGATCGAATCTCTGAATGAAGAGTTGTTTCGACGTTCGTGGTGGACTTTCAATATATCAAGGTCAGCTGTCAACATCTTGCTTTCAAGCGCGAAAGCTTCGATTTCCGAAATGAGGTTTCCGGCTGCCGCCACGATGTTGTGACCGGAATAGACTGTGTCGCTTGTGGATTCAGAAGCCCCTGCGGAACAATAGACATAGATGCCGCAGTTCTTCCGCGAATGTTCCAAAACCGCGTTGCGTCGAATCTGTTTTTTTCCGAGCGTCTCATTGGACGCACTGATGTTGATGATGACGTTCGCTCCGTTCACACTCATCAAATTTCCCGGCGTGATCGTGGCCCACATATCTTCACAAATTTCGATGCCGAAGCGCATTTCTTGATACGCAAAAATCAAATTACCGAACGGAATCCGCTGATCGAGATAAGTAATCTCTTTGATATGACCCACTACATCAAAACCGCTTTTGAACCATCGCTTCTCATAATATTCCTTGGTGCTTGGAAGATAAAATTTAGGCACAACACCCAAAATCCGCTTTCCTTGGATGACAAGCGCGGTGTTGAGCACCATCTCTTCCACGATCAAGGGCATACCGCAAATGATCAACCCGGGAAAAGTATTGCTTGAAAGCAATGTCTTCATGGCAGTTTCCAGATCGTCGAACAGGACGCGATGAAAAAAGAGGTCTCCACACGTATAACCACATAGCCCGAGTTCGGGAAAAATAGCGATCTGGGCTGGGTTGTGCTCCAGTGTAGACAACATTTCGTTGACATTCGCAATAGGATTTCCCACTTCAATCATTGGGGAAATCAAACTCACTTTGACAAATCCGTATTGATCCATGATTTACCCTCGATATAGTCCGTGAAGACGAATGTAGTCTGCGACGGATGGGATGACGTACGTGTCGTTAAAACTATCACGATAA
>JAQVTV010000117.1 GCA_028699855.1 Candidatus Izemoplasmatales bacterium
AAAACCGATTCAAGCAGGAATGCTGAATCGGTTTTCATTTGGTTATCGTGTCATATTTGAGACTATGTTGTATCGCTCTTCAAGAATAATCATCAAGAATGCCTTGAGAGATGAAAACGAATCACACCTAATGGGAATTGACACGCGCATAGTAATGCGTGTGCAGGAGATGGTGGCTTTTATGACTCAGTGGTTGTTCGAGGTAAGTGCGATAGAGATCTTGAATGGCGGGGTTTTCATGAGATTTGCGGATCGCCATCTGTTGATCGACTTGATAGGTCGCTTGAATGCGATGGTCGCGCGTCTTGGCGATCGTGCCGTAGGGCTGGCCGCCGCCACCGATGCAACCGCCTGGGCAGCACATGATTTCGATGAACTGGTATTTCGATGTGCCGTTCTTCACTTCCTCAGCGAGTTTTCTTGCATTTTTGAGATTGTTTGAAACCGCGAAATGGAGCGGTTTACCTCCTAATTCAACGGTGACCTCCTTGATGCCTTCGCTGCCACGTACATCGAGAAAATCAATGTCGTCTAGCGGTGATTGATTGACGATTTCGGCGACTGTGCGCAAGGCTGCTTCCATTACGCCTCCAGAAGCACCAAAGATTGCTCCGGCTCCAGAAGTGATACCGAAGGGGTGATCGAAATCCGCTTCTTCGAGATTCGAGAAATCAATGCCCATCTGGCGAATCATCTTTCCGAGCTCACGCGTGGTCAGAACCGCATCGACATCGGGATCCTCACCGTTGATCCTCATTTCCGGACGCTTCGCCTCATATTTTTTAGCGGTGCAAGGCATGATCGATACGACAAACAATTTGCTGGGATCGAGTTTCACTTTGTCCGCAAAATATGTTTTCGCGAGTGCGCCGAACATTTGTTGTGGCGACTTGCATGAAGAGAGATGAGGCAGGATTTCGGGGAACTCGGTTTCAGCGAAGTTGATCCATCCCGGGCAGCAAGATGTCATCATCGGCAACACGCCCCCGTGCGTCAATCTTTCGATCAGCTCGCTGCCTTCTTCCATGATTGTCAGATCCGCGGTGAAATCGGTGTCGAAGACATGGTTGAAACCCATGAGTTTCAAGCACGACACGATTTTTCCTGTGACGATGGAACCCACGGGCAACTGGATTTCTTCTCCCAAAGAGACGCGGATGGAGGGGGCGACTTGGCAAATGACGGTCATCTCGTCATCATGAAGCGCTTTCCATACCCGGTCGGTATCATCTTTCTCTGTGATAGCCCCGACGGGACACACGCTCGCGCACTGGCCGCAGAATGTGCAGAACGCATCGGATAACGGCTGATGGAACGCCGGGTGAATACTCATATCATGACTGCGTCCCATCATCTCCAAAACGCCTACGCCTTGAATGTTCTTACAGACATCGATGCAACGGGCACATTTGATGCAGCGGTTCGGGTTGCGCACAAGGGCTGCATTTCCGGTATCGATCGGTTTCAGTTTCAACACCGATTCATAGCGATTATGTTCGATACCGAGTTTTTTGGCGAGCGATTGCAGTTCACAATTCAGATTTTTGGGGCAGGCGGTGCAGTTGGCATCATGATTCGCGAGGATCAACTCGACGATCGTCTTACGCGCGTTCAACACCCGAGGTGAATTAGTAAAGACGGTGATACCTTCTCTGACTAGGGTGGAACATGATGTGACCAGACCCTTTTGGCCTTCGATTTCGACGACACAGATGCGACAGTCGGACTTGATTCCCAAATCGGGGTAGTAGCACAGCGTCGGGATGTGGATGTTGTATTGACGCGCAGCATCGAGAATCGTCGATCCTTTCGCGACTTCGACCTCGGTGGAATTGATACGAAAACGGACTTTATCCATGTGAGAACTCTCCTAACCTAGATGATCGAGGCGATCGATGTAGTCGTCTCGGAAGTAGCGCAACGTGGAAATGATGGCAGTCGGTGATGATTGACCCAAGCCACAAAGACTCGTCTGATGCATCACGCGCGCCAGCGATTCGAGGGCGATCATGTCCTCAATTCCTGCCTGCTTACGAACAAAGCGCGAGAGGATGATCCGGAGTTGTTGGTGACCCTCGCGACACGGTGTGCACTTGCCACAAGATTCGTGTTCGAAGAAGGTGACGATGCGGATGAGGATATCAAAGATGGAGAAGCGATCGTCCATGACGATGATGGCCCCGGCCCCGGTTTTGGAATCGAATTCTTCGAAACGTTCAAAATCGATGATCATATCCAGCATATAATCAGGAATGATCGGACCGCACGCGCCTCCGAGTTGAACCATTTTGAGTTTGCGGTTGTGTTCCATGCCGCCTCCGAGCTCGTCGATCACTGTGCGAATCGGAATTCCGAAGGGAACTTCATATACGCCTTTATGGAGCACATTGCCGGATAACGAGATGAGTTTCGTTCCTGTCGATGATTTCGTGCCGATCTTTTGATAGGCGGACCCGCCTATGTCGATGATGAAGGGAATCGTTTGGAAGGTTTCGACATTTTGGATGAGCGTGGGTTTGCCGAATAAACCGACAGATGTCGGAAAAGGCGGTTTGACCCGTGTTCTTCCCGGCTTTCCCTCGATGGATTCAATGAGCGCGAACTCTTCGCCACAGACATATGAACCCGCGCCCATCCGAATCTCGATATCGAAGTCATAAGATGATTGCCGGATGTTTTTTCCGAGATAATGTTCTTTTCTGGCGAGATCAAGCGCGTTCTCAAGTAAGGTGCGTGCCTGGAGATATTCACCGCGAAGATAGATATATCCGTGGGTTGCCTGTGTGAGATACGCCACAAGGACCATACCTTCGATGAGACCAAAGGGATCCTTTTCCATAAGATATTTGTCCTTGAAGTTACCCGGTTCTCCCTCATCAGCGTTCATGATGATATATTTGGCATCACATGTCTCTTTGGCAAAAGCGTTGATTTTGGTTGCGACCGGAAAACCCGCCCCGCCTCTGCCGCGGAGACGAGAGACTTCAATTTCACTCAGATATTGATGGTCCGGGTTTTTGATGACCCGCTCGAGAACGGAAAAGCCATCGTGTTTGATGAAGTCTTGAATGGATTGCGGGTTGATGATCCCGCAACGTTTCGAGATCAATTTCATTTCAATCATGGCTTTGCCTCCCGAAGTCCATGGATGATGGCCTTGACTTTGGTGGGTGTCAGATCGGAATAAGTAGTGGAGTTGATGCGCATGGCAGGGGCATGATCGCAACACCCCAAGCAGCTGACAAACTCGAGCGTGAACAGCCCGTCGTATGTCGTCTGGCCGATCTTGATCGCAAGGAGCGACTCGAGCGTGGATACGATCGAGGTGCTGTCCGAGACATAGCACGGGACATCGCGACACACTTGAATGACATATTTGCCCTTGGGTGTATCCGACAGAAGCGAGTAAAACGATACGGTGCTCGATACCTTGCTTTGGGTGATGTTGAGGTAGCTGGCCACCTCTTTCATTTGCGCCTCGGTGATGACGTGGGATGGATGAGCATCAATAATCGCGCGCAAGATTTCAATCAAATAGGTTTCCTCGCGAGGAAACCGGGATAATACCTCATGAATCACGTGAAATCCTCCTATAGGTCAATTTTTGTTCCAACAAAAAAATCCGAAAAATGTACATTTGCGAAACGTTTGTTGCATGCATTTGTGTTGTGACGGGTCATGCTTCATGGTACCGACTGATAAAATAAAACCAGATTGCTTCCACGAGAGTTGAACACTCAATGAAGAATCTCGCCACAATTATCAATCGCTTGCATGATTTTGTCAACCTGTTTGTAAAAAATAGTCGGTGCAAAATTTATTGTTCTTTCATTTACTTCCATTTCGTTTCCGGTGTGCGCCAAATCATTGTATGAATTATGCGAAAAACCAACGATTCGACGATGTTTCACTGGATTTTTAAAAGCAAATAGTGTATATTTTAAGAGTGGAATCAGTGCAGGTGTAGTTTAATGGTAAAACCGTTGCTTCCCAAGCAACTGTTGGGGGTTCGATTCCCCTCGCTTGCTCCAGAAAGTTGATTTGCCGAAGTCGCTTCATATCGTTGAGATGGAGTTCTAGCGGCTACGCATGGTTCATAAGGGTAATAATTGGTGATTCTTCATTGATTTTACTCTTTTTTTATTCTTTGTTTGTCAAGATTGACAGAAAACTTCCGGAAAGAAGAACAGTAACTCACGCCTTACAGGTGAGAAACTAGCGATGATAGGCTCAAGATGCGC
>JAQVTV010000118.1 GCA_028699855.1 Candidatus Izemoplasmatales bacterium
AGATAAAATTACATCTGTCGTTACATGGTATCACAATTCCACTAATACTATATCCGAACACACATATACTTACGGAGAAAAACGCACCAAGATAACGGACCAAGATAATCATTTTGTGATGATGAAATTTGATGATTATGACCATACGGCATGCTTTTTCGATGATAGTGGGAATAGCGAATCATATGCCTATTTGAATTTGTTCAATTCGATTGCAGACAATGGGGCGATCTATACTTATCTTGATGGAACACCAAACTATGATAACAACCATAAGTTGGTTCTTGCATCTGGTCCACAAATTACAGACATCAATCCACTGATTAATCCAGGATTTGAGTTCAATTTATCTCAGACATATGCCGGATGGAGCGTGGAAAAGGATAGTTTTTCTATCTCGTCTGCCAATAGAACTACTACAAATAAGATGATGGGCGCGTATTCGATGCGGTTGCGCGCTTTAGGTGGTGGTTGGGTGCATGCGCAACAATCATTAGTACTTGACGCAGGAACTTACACCTTATCGGGATATGTGAAAAATGCGACATTTGATTCGGGGAGTACAATCGATGTGTATATGGATATTATTGGCGCATCATATTCCAGCGAAATTCAACGAGTGGCTAACGATGGTGTCTGGAGATATACGGCGATGTTTTTTGTTGTAGAAAATGACAATACACCCGTGACGGTCCAACTCGTCAATGAAGATGACGGATTCGCATACTTTGATGGAATCCAAATCAGTAATGGTTTCACTATGAACCGCCAAAATGCGCTTGAGAACGCTTCGTTTCAAGATACTGACGGACTGGTTCTTTATGGTTGGACGATGAGTGATTCAAATGTAGTTCGTTGGTCAAACACCTTCTTGGGTGAAAATCTCTCGTCCATACTCGGATCACAAGGCATCAGAATCATTGGATCTGGAACGGAGAATCGCTATGCGCAAACAGAGATTGGCAGATATCTTGATCTTGATCCATCGAATTTGCCGGGAGTACTTACTGTAGGCGGTTGGGGGAGGGCTGAAAATGTTGTTACTTCCATCACGCCAGGCGATAACTATCCGCGCCATTTTAGAATCCGCGTTGATACACTTGATGAGTCTAGCGAAGTTCTAGATTCACAACACATATCGTTTGATTCCTCAATGTCGGGCTGGCAATATGCATTTGCCGAGGTTTCTATATCGGAACAATGTAAACAGATTAATCTATATTTGGAGTTTCAAGGCGAAGGCAAGGTTCAATTCGATGCCATATCGGCTAATTTTGAATCGACTTTTACGCGCTATGAATACGATGAATTCGGTCGAGTAACAGTCGTTCGTGAGTCGGGCGGAATCACTACTAGAACATACGAATATCCTGATGATTTCACTCGGATTCCAAGCAAAGTCTCAGCGAAGGGAGTCTCAGAAAACGTAGTAGCTACAGAGATCACGTCCGATGATGAGAGAATCCTCTCAATCGAAGGGACGAATGCAACCATAAACTACACCTACAACGATTTTGGACAAATCACGGAGACACGTATTGGCGACAGCGAGCATTATTATACGACCGCTACTACATTCTCATCTGAGCACGACTCACAATATGTCGCTTCCACTGAAGATGTGTTCGGACAGACAACCTCTTATACGACCGATATTTTAACAGGGTTATTGAGTTCTATCGAAAACGCAAGAGGTCACATCTCGTCCTACGCGTATGACGATAGCGGAAATCTCATTGAAACACTTGCACTAAATGAAAGCGAAACACTTCTCTCCCACACGGCCTATCTATATGATGCCAACGGTCGAATCGTAAAAATATGTTTGGAATATGACGATTCCGAATTGCCAACATATTTTTATGAAATCACATATGATGACTATGATCGCATCTCACAAGTATCGGTCAACACTTCCGAAATAATGAATTATACTTACCGAGCGAATAACGGATATGGAATGGTGCAGATATCACAACAAACTTATGCTAATGAAGATTACATTGTGTTTTCCTATGATAACGAAGATAGAGTTTCGGAGATCCATTATTATGATTCTGGGAATACAAACATTGTGACTTATGCTTATCAATATGATCAAAAAGGTGCGCTTGCAGTATACTCCGAAAGCCGTTTGGGTATATTGACCTCTAGAGAATACTATGCATATGACCTGCATGGAAGATTATCGCAAATCACGGATGAATCAGGCAACACCATTAACTACACATATGACGAACAAGGCAACATCAATACTCTGAAGTTCGTGTTTGAGGATTTTTCAAGTGCCACGACTTATGAATATTATCCACAATCCAACATCGAAGAAACCAGTTTTTCAACGCTAAATGGATCCTTAGTGTCAAAAAAATATGAATATGAATCAAGCGCTTTGCACCGACTGTCCTCTATCCGCCTCACAATCAACAGTCTAAACATTAAACAGAAATTCACTTATTCCTTCTCGCGTCCTCGAATCCAAGAAGTCACGTTTGATATCCAAGAGGATGGTGTAATCGATAGCAAATACGGCTATTTGTATGACACACTCGGGAATATCATTCGGGAATCTTTTTATTCAAGTGGAAGCGGGAATCTACAACTTGTTCAAGAAAGCTATTATGAATATGATGCACTTAACCAATTAGTCGTAGAAGATGTTTGGTTGTTATCGGGCACAAGTTACACCAACGTCTATGAATATGATGCTCGAGGCAATCGCACGGGGACCTATCGCTATGCGTTCGAGTATCGCAAAAATGGAATCATCATTCCCGAAGCTTCTGCGCCCATCAACGAGGGAGTGATCGCTGTTACCCCCTATTACAACGGTATCGAGATAGAAAATACCATTTTTAACGTGTGGTTGGGTATCTCAACGCCATCTCCGAACATAGATTTAAAGACAACTCAAGGTATATGGTATTATGATGTTTCACCTGTAATCATCTCGTCAAACTTTGATCGATATCGTAAAGGCTACTATTCAGTCACCTATCAAGTGGAAACCGGAGGCGGGATCAATTGTACTTTCACAGCGCGCTTTTCAATTGGCTCAATTCATTCAGAGCCAGGAATCAGCACCAACTATTCGACATATGTTTATGATGAAGAGTGGTTGGATCAGTTGACATCTTATGCTACAATAGAAAATGGGGTTACCACAAATCACGTGATGACCTACGACTCCCAGGGAAATCCAACCCAAATAACCAACTTTAAGTACAATGGAATTAATTATGCCATTGCCTATCTTGAATGGGACGGTCGTCAACTCAGCACTATTAAGTTTGCTCCAATTGATGATCCCACAAAGAAAATCGAGTATCAATACAACGACCAAGGAAATCGCACGATGAAATCATATTACAATTATTCTGTCAGTTCACATACATGGGTGCTGCAGAATCAAGTAATATATGAGTTGTTGGGCAACAAAGTCATCTATGAAACAAACGGGACATACGGACTTTTATTCCATTATGACTATGATGGAACACTCATTGGTTTCACTGGAGATTTATACATCGGTGACGGTTTTGAGGGAGCTGATTATTTCTATATTCGGAACCAACAGGGCGACATCACGATGATTGTGGATGATCAGGGAGCGATCTTGGTTGAATATCGCTATGATGCATTTGGCAATCGCACCATCGTCTTTGATGGTACAGACGGTATTCTGTCCACATTCAATCCTTATACATATAAAGGCTATCGCTATGATCAGGAGATTGGGTTATATTACCTGAACAGCAGATACTATGATCCTATCATTGGCAGATTCATCAGCAGCGATGGGTTGCTAGGTCAAACCGGTAACATTCTCTCCACCAACATGTATGCTTATTGTGCAAACAATCCAGTAATGTTTACAGACATAACCGGATATCTGTCAGAAAAGCTAACAAACTATATTTTAGCAGGATCATTACTTGCAACGCTGTTAGCTGTTTCTGCAGCGGGTCCAATTGGAGTTTTGGCAATTGTATCTGGTGTGGCGTCAGGGGTTGGGCAAATTTTTTCAAATGCAGTTAACAATCAACCTCTAGATAAAAATGTAGTTGGAGCGATTGTCGGGGGGGCGCTGACTATCGCTCTCGGTCCAGCGGGTATTTTCGTAGGCGCAGCAGCAAATGCCGGTCTAAATGCGGTTGAAAACAAGAATATCTTCAACGAAGACATTTCGATTGAGTCCATACTGTATCAGTTTG
>JAQVTV010000119.1 GCA_028699855.1 Candidatus Izemoplasmatales bacterium
ATCCGCATCTTGAAGGATCTGTCGGGCTTCCGCATACGACTTTCTTTCGATGTCGTGTTGGATGATGCCTCTGAGTGCAGCCACCAAGGCTTCGCCATGAAGCCCCTCGATCCCGTCATAATACCCTGTATAATCGATCTCCAGCAAACGTGCATCTTCGAACACGCCGTGTCGGACCACCGTCGAACTGTAGAATCCGTCCGCATCCAAGGCATAATAGATGACTTCGTGATATCCGGGCTTGGATGTATCCACATGACCATAGGTTAAACAGACATCATCGCCCGAAACCACATCCGTAGCGATACATCCCGATGGTTCCCATACGTCATTCAAAGAATAATGTGTGATGAAATCCTGGGAAAAATGAATCGTAATCCGCTCAGAGTCGTTGGGAAAATGGGCGCCTTCGCTCATGAAAAGGTCGGGAAGATCCGGCGTGTGGTAAAAATCGCGATAGAGCCGGATATGATCGATATTCACGCGATATGCATTCAAACTCTCAATCCGCACATAAAGCGGCGTATCCGCCTCAAGGGTGTGGCTTTGATACCAAAGATCCGTGAACTCGAAGTCGAATGTCTTCCACGTTCCGTCCGCCTGCACTTCATCGAGCAGTATCCATTGTGCCTGATTGTGTGACACATAGACCGAGATATCGCTCAAGCTGTCACTGAGATATCTGCCATATCCGAATTGAAGCCGGCGTAAACCTTTGATTGAAAAATCGCTTTCAAGCACACCGTTGCGAATCCGGACACTCCGCAGATCCGCTTTCTGATCATTGTCCGATGAACCGATCAAAGCATCGTCCAATGTCCAGGAGCGTTCCGATGTTTCAATGGAGGCTATCGCGTATGCGGATTTGGTCACATCTTCAAATCCCGTTTCATATTCCAGTCCGACTTTGGTCCAAACTTCATATACCGCAATCAGATAATGCACCGCTTGGGGCGTGAAGGTAATGGATCGATCATTGGACAATATTTCCTGCGTCAATGCGTCCTGCCAATACCGAAATACCGATCCCGCTTGCTCCGGCGCACTCAATGTGAAGGGTTCATCCATGGCCACATCGACCGGCTGAGTCAAAGTGATGCCGTCGATATTGCTTGCCAGAACAATCGCTGATGTGTTTTCCGGGTAGTAGATCGCCTGAATCGTCCGCGAAGCGAGTAATGTGAAGACATACACCGGATTTCTTCCGATGATGAGTTGGCTGTTCACGTCGATCCAGTGGACAAAGCGGTAGCCTTCTACCGCTTGCGCTTCAAGCGTCAATGTGTCTCCCGCATAAAAAGGCGCGGCGCGACTGATCGTCAGATCCGCTTGCGCGATGTTCGCTTCAAAGGTCAATGTCACCGGAACGCCTTCAGTCGTCACAGTGGTCGGTATCGTCGTCGTGGTCGTCACCGGTGGGGTGGTGGTCGTTCTACGCAAAAATGCGCACCCGCTGAGTGAAAGCATCAAGATCAAAATCACCAATATTTTTTTCATGCCGATCTCCTTTCCTCCGTCCCTTGTGATATCTTCATTATAAACGCTATGAAGAGAAAAACAAGCACAGCCCTTGTTTCAGACCAATGAAAAGACTCCGATCACTCGGAGTCCTCGGGGTTTATGCTTGCGGGGGTTCATAAAAGAGCAGATAGGTTGTGGAGCGATCACTCAGGACATAACCCGCCTGAATGCATTTTTGTTGCATGATCAGGCGCGTGGCTTCATTGATCCTCATATCGATAATGACGTAATCCATCATCTCTTCATCGTGCAAGAGGTTATGATACTCGAAATCATAGAGATAATATCTGTCTGCGAGATAGGTCGTCAAATACCCTGTCGCCACAATTTTCTTATCCCTGGGAATGGACAAGAGTGTCTGACGCATCTCCTCGTACATCTCCTGGCTTTGTTGGTAGATATCAAAATTGTATGAACGGTCGCTGATGAACTTATAACCGAATCCAAGCGTCGCCGCGACCGCTCCCAAGGCGAACACATGAGCGATCCGCGATAAAGACCGATGGCGTTCGAACACTTTCAATCCGTGATTTTCCTTTGCGGCTAATAGGACCATGAACACCAAAAGCGCACCGGTTCCGTAAAAATACTGGAATCCGAACTGGTGTTGATAGGGATAGGTCGTCGCGAAGTTGATGATTACAAGCGGGGCGATCAGCCAATAATTCGCCGGATTTTTCACGAGCAAGGGCATAAATCCGAGCGTCGCGAGCAAAATGATGAGCGAATAGATTTTCTCCGGAGAGAACATCGTCGCCAACAAGTAGCTCGGACTTTGAAAGAGACTGGCGATGATACCGAGATTGCCCCAATCGCGGTAAGCGTTCAAATTGTCGTATCGCCAGAACATCGCGCCCGTGCCTTGATCGTCGAGATAACTCGTCACGACGAGAAAATACACGATAGCCATGACAATCATGATGAGCGCGTGCAAGACATCGCGATAACGCTCGGTCGGCGTTTGTGCGGCTTTGTCATTACCGAAGAGAAAATACAGACCGACAAACACGAGATATAAGCCCGCATCTTCCTTGACCATCAACGTCAAAAGCGTAAAGATCACCAAAGGTATCGTCTTCTGCTTGAGTCCGAAATAGAGGACAAACAAAAGTAACGGCGCCAAAAAACAGTTTTCATGCAAATCATAGAAACTGCTCGCGATGATCGCGGGATTGATGATATATAGCAAGAGCACCAAGGTTTGGACCCATAAGGACAACTTGAACTCTTTGGAAATCAGATATAGCGGCCACACACCAATCGCCACGACGACGATCTGAAGCACTTGCAGTGTTTCCGGATGCGGAAACACAAGAAACACCGGCAACATCACATAATAAATAGGCGACACGTGGACCGCGAAATGGGACAGGACCATGTTCCGCTCAAGCGTCGTCACCATGCCGTTGAGGTTTTTCATGTTGTAGAACATCTGCGTGAAAATCCCGAAATCATATGTGGGCGTATATAACGACCTTGTTCTCGCCACCATGACAAGCGATACGGCCACGACTTGCGCCACGAGGATGACGAAAACCGCGATGCAGGCGAGCCATTTTTGCAGTTTGGCCGATTTCCGCACCACTTTCAATGTGCCAATGCTGAAGTAGACCGCAAGAAACCCGACCAACACCGCCAATCCGGCGAGCAAAAAACCTTTCCGATTGCCATACAAGATATCCGCATGACTGATCTGCGAAATGTTCGCACCGGAATACACGGGATAGACCTGATCGATATGCAATAACATCATCAGAAAAATCACGATGAACAGCGTGAGATTGATGATGGAGCAACCTTGATTGATCGTCTTGTCGATTCCGGCAGTACTGTGCTCTTCCTTTCGGACAAGATGAACCAGAGACATATACCCTACGGGCACGCTGATGATGACTGCCCCGACCAATAGCGAAAACGCAGGCGCGGTGATTGCGAACAGCAACACGAATACCAGCCACACACATCCCATCAGAAGCGTTCCCTTGATTACTTTGATCCAAGGATGAATCACATACAGCCCCAACAGAATACCGGCAAAAACGATGACTTGTCGGACCAACTCATCTTGTGTGACCACACGGATATCGTAATAATTGCGAATCTCGCCACCTCTTAAAAAAAAGATGATCGACATCACAAGAAAGGCTATAATGAGATAGGTCGCAACATGTGATAAGGAAAGATTTCTCTTGGCAAACATCCGTTCTCCTCTTGAAACGTTATCTGTGCATCATGCGTATTCTATTATACATTATCCTTTCATCGAGGACAACCGGAAACCGACAACCCATGATAAAAACCCCTGTTTCTTCTCCCTGTGAGTGATAAAAAATCTCCTCCGTTCCACGTTTCATCTGTTTACAAATGTCCTGGGATGGGGTACAATGAATCAAACCGTATATGTTCGATGATAAGGATCGATCGTCTCTACGCCATTACCGTAAATGATGGCACTACGGCATGGAAGAATGTCTCGCTTTTTTGCGACTCTTTCTAATATGCCCACACAGGGCATTTTTTTATATCAAAGATCCAATCAAAAAAGGGGTGTCTACCGATGAACATCACTATGGATTTACCACTCGCATTGACATTTGATGATGTGTTGCTCGTACCACAAATGTCCTCCGTCTTGCCTTCTGAAGTCTCGCTCAAAACCCGTTTGACCCGCAAGATCGAACTCAATGTG
>JAQVTV010000120.1 GCA_028699855.1 Candidatus Izemoplasmatales bacterium
AATGCGACACAGGATAATCCCGATGTCGTGCTCAGTCTTGATACATGGGTGCCATACGCGTATGCGCTTCAAGGCATGCTGGAAGATCTCTCCACCTATCCGGATTTTCAAGAGGTTGCCTCCCATTATGTCGCCAACCACTTCACGACCTTGATCCACGGCGACGGTGTGTACGGGATTCCGGAAACGCAAAGTATGTATTTATTGTATTACCGTCTGGATATTTTGAACTATCTCAATCTGTCGGTTCCCGACACATGGGAAGATGTCATCAATATGTTGCCGATGCTTCAAAGCCACCGGATGAATTTTTTCCATCCCTTAGGCGGAGACGCAGCGTTCAAAGGTTATGGAACGACCACGCCGCTGATTTATCAGTTCGGCGGAGAAATCTATACGGAAGACGGGATTCAAACCACACTGAAGGAACCCATTACTGTTGAAGCTATCAAATTCATGACGGACCTCTTTACGATTCATAATCTGCCTCTTCAAGTGTCATCATTCTTCGAGCATTTCCGCAGTGGCAGCATTCCGATCGGCATTTCCACCGTGGATCTGTTTTTGCAACTCAAGTATGCCGCACCCGAACTTTCGGGGCAATGGGGTGTCAGCGTGATCCCGGGTATCAAAGACAATCAAGACCAGGTCAATCGCGATGCGCCGGCTTATGGTAAAGCTTCGATTCTGTTCGCCAATTCCAACCTGAAAGCAGAAGGATGGGAATTGATCAAATGGTGGAATCAGACGGAGACGCAAATCAAGTTCATGCAAAATATCAAGACGAATCTCGGAGAGAAGTTCTTGGTGGTATCCGCGAACATGGATGCGTTGGAAGCATCTGTATGGGAAGAAGAAATCAAACAACCGATGCTGGCTCAAGCGATGCATGCACGCACTCCCGCCGTGACGCCGGGTAGTTACATCGTCGAACGGGAGTTGTCGAATATCTGGAACAAGGTCGTCATCGATTTGATGAATCCATCGGTCGCAATCAACGAATCGATTCCGCGAATCACGCGCGAGTTGAATCGGAAGTTCGAGGAATTCGGATATAAATCATCGACCAATCCCAATGGCAAGGACTACATCGTTCCCTTGGATCGGAATATCACGCGATGGATTTGGGGTGATGATGATGCCTAAGGATCTCGCACTGACAAGACCTAAAAAATGGAACTCCGCGTACGCTTTTTTAACGCCGTATCTGATTGTCTTTTTCACGTTTATCGTTTTGTTGATCATCATATCCGCGATTTTGTCGCTCACCTATTTCGATACGATCAACTTTCCGACATTGATCGGTTTCCGTAATTTCGCTCGGCTCTTCACTCAAGACTCCGACTTCATGCAATATGCGTTGCCTACGACGATCCGTTATGCGCTCATCATCGGTCCCGTCGGCTATCTGATCTCGTTTTTGATGGCGTGGCTGTTGGCGCAACTCACGCATAAGGTCCGGACAGTCATCGCTATTATCCTGTATTCTCCGTCATTGACGAGCGGCGTATTGATGTCGGTGATTTGGAAAGTCGTGTTCAGTGGAGATCAGCGGGGTTATCTCAACTATTTTCTGTTGAACCTCGGGTTCATCAATGAGCCGGTTCAGTGGCTACAAAACACGCACTTCATTTTTGGTATCATGGTTTTCGTAGGAATATGGAGTTCGATGTCGGTCGGATTTTTGGCGATGTTGTCCGGAATTTTGAATGTGAACAAAGAACTCTATGAAGCCGCCTATGTCGATGGCATGAAATCGAAATGGCAAGAAATATTCTATATCACCATTCCCTCTATGAAACCGCAGATGTTGTTCGGCGCGGTCATGGCTCTGGTGGGAACGTTCAACGCCGCAGGCATGGCCTCCGCATTGTCCGGATCCTTTCCACCCCCGCAGATGGCGGGTTGGCTTGTCGTGGATCACATGAACGATTATGGGTTTGCCCGTTACGAGATGGGATATGCTTCGGCGATTTCGGTCGTGTTGCTTGTGATCGTTTTGACATTCAACCGGATCGCGACCAGAATCTTTGGGGAGCGAGGTGATTGATATGGCGACGTTTCCGAAACGGGATCGTGGTGCGCGGTTGATCCATAAAGCGCGCAAACTGAGAAGAAGACATCGCTTTCAAGGCACGAAGATCAATCCTACGCGTTTGCATCCGAGTCAGATCAAGTATTTCCTTTTGGTGTTGCCGATGTTGCTTGTGACGATACTGCCTTTGATCTTCATATTCTCCCACGCGTTTAAACCGCTGGACCAACTCTACGCCTATCCACCGAAAATCTTCGCTTCCCGCCTGACTCTGGACAACTTTCAAAACCTATTCATGCTTGCATCGCAGACAGGGGTACCGTTTTCTCGATACTTGTTCAATTCCATGCTCGTCAGTATGATGGTGATCGGTTTTTCACTCATCCTCGGATCCCTGGCGGCATTCAGTTTCTCGTTTTTGAAATTCAAGGGAAGGAAAACCTTGTTTTTGATCAACCAGATTGCGATCATCATCGTGCCGGTGGCGATCGCCGTGCCGCGATTCATCGTCATGAGTTCCTTGGGAATTACCAACACGATGTTCGCCCACGTCATACCTTTGATTGCGATGCCCGTTGGCGTCTTCTTGATGAAGCAGTTCATGGATCAAGTGCCCAGAGAACTGTTCGAAGCTTCGAAGATCGATGGCGCGACTCATTTCCAGATCTATCGCTTGATCGTGCTTCCGCTCGTCAAGCCCGCCTTGGCGACAGTGATGATTCTCGCCTTCCAAGCTTCTTGGAACAACGTGGAGACATCAAATCTTTATGTGAATGACGAAGCCATCAAAACTTTACCTTACTACTTTAATACACTGACACTTGGAACGAATCCGATTGCCGCTCAAGGCATGGCAGCTGCGGCGAATCTGGTCATATTCGTGCCCAATATTCTGCTGTTCATCATCTTACAGAACAGTGTCATGAACACCATGGCGCACTCGGGGATCAAATGATGAAGAAGAAACTGATCATCGCCTTCGTGTGGATGCTGCTCATCGGGGTTTTCGCTGCCAACCTCAGCAGTGTCAAAGCGATATCGGCGTATAAAACCTACACCCTGAATCGAAACGGTCGTTTGGTCGAGACGAACGAAGCTTATGAAGCGATCTATATGATTCGGACGTTGAGTGATGGTAGTCAGTTGTCCGGAGCCAAGGATATTTTCGTCGATGAGGATGATTACGTCTATGTCGCGGACACCGGGAACAAGCGAATCGTGGTCATGAATCCGGAACTTGAAGTCTGTTACAGTTTCGGCAGTGACCTTCTGGTCCGCCCGCTCGGAATCGCAGTCAGAGACAATCGAATTTATGTAGCTGATTACGGTCGGGCTTTGTCCAATCAAGATATTGGTCAAATCGTCATTTATTCCATTGACAAGACCGAAAACGAAGTTGAAGATGCCATCTCCGTCCTATCTGTGTTATCGACGCCTTCAAGCGATATTCTCCAGGCGGAAGGAATGCTTTTCCGTCCGCAGAAGATCGCTGTGGACCAAAATCACACCATGTATATCGTCAACGAGGGAACCACCAACGGGGTTTTGATGGTCAATCAAAACAATCGGTTCATCAACTACTTTGCCTCGAACCCCATCGATATCACTTTGTGGCAACGGCTCCAGCGCATTTTTTATCAGCACAATGCAAATGTCAATCTGACAAAGAATATTCCTGTTCCCGTGACCAATATCAGTTTGGACGGACGCGGCTATTTCTATACGGTGACCCAAACCCTGGTGGAACGAAATATTGGGGACAACGTCAAAAAGGTCAATATCGGCGGGGTGAATTTCTTTTCCAACAAGATGTTCACTTACGGAAACACTGTCGACAGCTGGCCTGGGAAAGTCGGGAATATGTATACGGTGACTTCAGATGGCGCGATCGTCGAATACGATCAGGAAGGAAATCTGCTCTTCAAGTTCGCGGGTAAGGGAACCGGGAACGACAAACTCGGTCTGTTTCTATCCGCTTCGGCCATCGCTCAAGATTCCACGGGACGCTTGTTCGTCGTCGATGACAATCAAAGCCGTAACTCGATCCAGATTTTCCGGTCGACTCCGTTCGCGGAAAAGATTCATCAAGCGCTGGATTTGTTCAATCAGGCGAAATATGTGGAAAGTA
>JAQVTV010000121.1 GCA_028699855.1 Candidatus Izemoplasmatales bacterium
CTGTTCGACAGAATCTCCTGTAGACTAATCATTTCCGTGGATAATCCTTCGATCTTCTTTTGGGCTTCGTTGATCACTTCGACGCTTTTGGCAATCTGTAAAAAGGTCTCGTTGGTGTCTTTGAAGCCTTTTGCAAGCCGGTCTTCGACCTTTTCATTGATCTGCAACATCCTCAGATTGATGTTTTCATTAATCTTCTCTTGAAATGTCGCGAGTTCTTTCGCGACATTCAGGCGAAACTCCGTGATGTTCTCGGTGGACTTTGCCGTATCCTCTGTCAAACGTTTGTTCAAAATATCGGTCAGTTTCATCATGGAATCATACAGATTGCTCATGGTGGATGTCTTGAGGTCGTCGACCTTGCGTTCGATGCTCATCGTGACTTTTCCGAGGGCGTCCCCATCCACCTTCGTCGGACGAACCATCAGAATAATTAGCCCCACAAGGCTGAGACCGGACAGGATGGTCAAAACGATCATCCATGACTCGCTGATTTGAAGAAACATCATGATTCCCCCTCTTTGGATCAAAAGATCGGACTGAATAGATTAAACAAGCCTTGCAATATCCGGACAAAGATGCTGCGATGATGCCATTGATCGAGATTAATGGCTTCGGATAGTTGAATATCCGCTCCGAAAGCGGTCAAGAGATGTTTCACGGCATCGCTCTTGAAAACAGCAGTCACCTCGAAGTTGAGATGGAAACTACGGGGATCAAAATTGACTGTACCCACCGAGGCGACGACATCGTCCACGATCAAGATTTTCGAATGGACGAAATGTGCATGATACTCGTAGATTTTGACGCCCATCTTGAGCAATTGCTCATAATAGGACCGCGTCGCGAATCCCACCATCCGATAATCGCTCTTTCCGGGAACGAGGAGCGTGATGTCCACACCGCTCTTGATGGCGATCTGTATCGCAGCCATCAACTCAGGCTCGATGATCAAGTACGGAGATACGATCTTTATCGATTTTTTAGCGGAAAACATCATTTTCATGTAAACGTCGCGAATCAAACCGTCCTCAAAGTCGGGTCCTGATTCAATCACCGAAAACAAACCTGCTTGCTTGGTGATGGTCTTGTCCATGGGGACATCGAGCACATTCCCGGTGATGTAATACCAATCCTTGACAAAAACGTTCTGGATACTGGTGACGCCGTTGCCTTCAATCAATAAATGAGTGTCGCGCCAAAAACCGAATTTGAGCGACAGATGGTTGTATTCGTCAGCGATGTTCAACCCGCCGACAAAGCCGACAAAACCATCGATGACGATGGCTTTCCGGTGGTTGCGGAAATTGATGTTGCTGTTAAAGATTGAAATCGTCTGCGGGTCAAAAATGCCGATATGGACACCCGCCTGTTTCAAATCACGCATATATGCGCGATCGAGATGGCGATTGCTGCCGAAATGATCATAGATCAAATAGACTTTGACGCCCGCGTTGGCTTTTTCCTTCAACACATCAAGCACCATTCGGCCGGTGTGATCGTTTTTGATAATGTAACTTTCCATAAAAATGTATGTCTTCGCGCGATGAAGCGCTTCGATCAAACGGGGGAAGAATACATCCCCGTTATTCAAAACTTCCACACGAGTATCGTCTTGATACACCGCGCGGCCCGTCGTTTTGCGAATGAAGGAAAAGATTCCTTGGTAATCATTCTGTTCATAATCGACCATTGTCTGCTCTTCCAAACCGATGAAGGCCTTATTGGCGATTAATGGACGGGTTTTGTTAAACTTGCGCGTCACGAAATCCCTCGCAAAAATGTAATAAAGAATGATGCCTAAAATCGGGTTGAGCAGGACGATGAGCAACCAATGGCTTTTCTTGTAGGCGTAAGACTGTTTGAGTAAAATCCGAAAAGCGATGATGAGTGCCAACAGCCATAGAAAACCAACCAGGAAGTAAATGAAAATGTTGTTGGGCAATAAGTCTAGCAAGAATGACATGCTGATGTATTGCGCCAAGGATATGGTGTAGACGAATAACAACACCACGAGCAAAGCGATGATATAGAACTGCCTTTTCATAACACCCTCCGGCTATGAATATTCCCCCGATAAGATTATACCACAGAAAACGCAAAAAAGCCCTATTTCCCCAAAGATGGTTCACTCAATCCCTGTCAGGATTCGCCGACATCGCCTGGCTGAAAATGCATATCGTATTGCAAACGATAGAGATGATAATAGTGACCTCGATTCTTGAGTAACTCCTGATGGTTGCCGGATTCGATGATCCGCCCCTTTTGCATCACCACGATGCGGTCCGAGTGCTGGATTGTCGATAAACGATGGGCGACGACGATCATCGTACCAATCGACATCATCTTCTTCAAAGATTTTTGGATCAAAGCTTCCGTTTCCGTATCGATGTTTGCGGTCGCTTCATCCAAAATCATGATGGAAGGCTGATGAACGATCGCGCGGGCGAATGAAAGCAACTGCCTTTGACCCGAAGAAAAATTCTTTCCCCGCTCCCGGACGAGTTCGTCATATCTTTGAGGCAATTTATCGATGAACGCGGCCGCATGAACGTATTGTGCCGATTCGACGATGGCTTCATCGGAAATCGCTTCGTCCCTCAGGCGGATATTCGAGGCGATCGTCCCTGAAAAAAGAAAGACATCCTGAAGCATTTGCCCGATCCATTTGCGCAACGACGCGACTTGAATATCGCGGATGTCGATATCATCAATCAGGATTTGCCCCTTCTGGATATCGTAGTTCCGGACAATCAAACTGATGATAGTCGTTTTTCCCGAACCCGTCGCTCCGACAAGCGCCAAAGTCTCTTTGGGCCAGACGACGAACGACACATCCTTCAAAATCCAATCATCTTCCTGATACGCAAACCATACATTCCTGAACTCGATTTTTCCTTTCATCCGGGTCAGTTCAATCGCGTCCGGACGATCGGTAATCAACGGCTTCGTATCCATGATCTCAAAAATGCGCTCTCCCGCTGTAAAAGCCGCCTGAAGCACGTCGAACTTCTCTGCGAGTTCCTGGATCGGTCCGAAAAACTTGTTGATGTATTGCGTGAAGGCAAAAAGCATGCCGAAGGAAATGATGCCGCTCAAGGTATGAAGCGATCCGAACCACAAAACGATCAACAACGCGATCACATATAACATATACATCAACGGGCGATACAAGCTGAAGGCAAGGGTCTGTTGGAGATAACTCTGATTGAGATCCTGGTTCTTCTTTTTGAACTCACGATATTTCTGCGCTTCACGATTGAAGATTTGAATGAGTTTCATCCCGGACAAGTGTTCGGATAAAAATCCGTTGATGATTGATACGTTGGAGCGTACCCGTCGATAGGCCTTGCGCGAGAATTTGCGGAACAAGAAGGTCGCCAAGACCACAAACGGTATCACCGAAGATATGTAGAGCGTCAACCGCCAGTTGTTGAGGAACATGATGACAAACACACCAACAATGGTCACGATATTGCGCAACATGTTGATCAAAACATCGGTATAAAGCATATTCAATGTATCCACATCCGATGTCACGCGTGTGACGAGTTTGCCGATCGGGATATGATTGAAAGTTTCAACGGATAGCGTTTCGATGTGGTTGAAGACATCGCGCCGAATATTATGGATGATTTCCTGTCCGGTTTTTTGAAGGAGCAGTGTTTGTTTATACGAAACGAATGCTCCAATAATGAGGGAAGCAAGATAGAACACCACGATATAAACGATCTTTTCGAAGCGAACGGGCGTTTCCGCGAGCGCATCCAAAGTGCTGGACACGAAGAGCGGACCAATCAAATCCACCATGACGACAATGAGCACTAACAGGAGTGACAAGATCAACGGTTTGATGAATGGCTTGACATAAGTAAGCAAACGCTTGATAATCGTCATGTCGCTGTAAGACCGGTTCTTGACAATGTCGATATCGACAAAACCCCTAGCCATACATTTCACCCGTCTCGAGTTCCATTTCGAGTTGCTGACGCCGGACGATATCTTGATACATGGAAGATGTGGTTAACAATTCGTCATGCGTACCCACCGCCATGATTTTTCCATCATCCATCACGACAATCCGATCGAACTGACGCACGGTGGAAATGCGATGGGTGATGACCAACAAGGTGGCGGCTGCGCTGAA
>JAQVTV010000122.1 GCA_028699855.1 Candidatus Izemoplasmatales bacterium
TCGGCACATCCAATCTGCTCGTATATGTTGAAGGCGAAGGGATCATCTTTAACGAACCTTCCGTCATCGCCATGGATTATGAAACCGGGGATATCATCGCCGTCGGTTTCAACGCCGCCGAGATGATTGGTCGTGGACATCATGGTATCCGGATCGTCAGCCCGCTGAACCAAGGGGTCGTCAGCGACATGGATGCCGCAAACAAACTCATCATCATGGCATTGCAAAAAGTCGAAAACGTCAACATCGACCTCGAAACTTCCACCGTGCTCATCTGTTGCCCCTCACAAGTCACCCAAATCGAACGCGATTCGATGATCGATCTCGCAAAAAGCATTGGTGTCAAAGATGTCTTTATCGAAGAGGAAGTCAAAGCGGGAAGTATCGGCGCGGGCTTGGATATTTATAGTTCCGACGGCTCCATGGTCGTGGATATCGGCGGTGGCACAACCGATATCGGCGTGCTCAGCCTCGGTGACATCGTCGTCAGTGACACCATTCGTACCGCAGGAAATTACTTCGACAACGAAATCATCAACTACCTGCAGTATGAACATGGCATCCTCGTCGGCAAACGGACCGCGGAACGCGTCAAAAAAGAAGTCGCGACTTTGCGCGAAGAACTCAAAGAACCTGTGACGACCTATGCCAACGGGCGCGATATCGTCAGCGGTCTTCCAAAGCATGTCATTGTGAAACAAGAGGAAATCCGCAATCTCTTGCGCGAGCCTTTCGAAAGCATCTGCAACACGATTCTCAAAGTGTTGCAACGGACGCCTGCGGAACTCTCATCGGACATTATCAAGAAAGGTATCTTTCTCAACGGCGGCGGCGCGATGATCGACGGCATCGATGAATTCATCACCAACCGCGTATTCCTCGATGTCCATCGATCCAAAAATCCGATGACTGCCATCGCCGAAGGCACCAAAATCCTACTCCAGAATCGCGGCAACTACTTCGTCAAACCCACGGATTAACATTTGGATACCGATAAGTGATGCATCATCGCTTGTCTTATCCGCAATCTGGCGGATCCCGTTTAAATAACCCCTCTTTCCCGTTGAAAACGGGATCCGCTTGGATTGCTTGCGCAGGTCACAACCCACACCTGCTTCCTTAATCGCATCAGGAGGCTTTGTATCCATGCAATATGAAACAAATGAGAAACTCACATTTGCAAAAATTCGATTGTTCGAGGCCATTGGCAAACTCTCCGTCAATGGCATTGGCTTATCCACGACGTTTTTGACTTCTACGGGTGCTTATCTTGCGAGCACGAAACATCAAGATGTCTGCCGGGCTTTTAATCGAATGCGTCATTTAGACCGCGATATCATTCTCAAAATCCACAACGCGGGTCAAAAGTCATACCGCATCAAACAACCCTATATCCATCGCTTCGGCATCTTGTGGTATGTTTCATCCGCAATCGAGCTCAAGGAGCATGAATGCACGCTCTCCATCGGCCCTTTTGCGAACAGAAGCACGCCACTGCTTCCCGCCGATATTTTTGACTTTTCGCTGGATACAGGAATATCCATCACCCATGTGAATGAGTGGATGAGTTCCTTGTTGACGGTCGATCAGGATGTCGCACTCCAACACGCGAAAAATCTGACGGACATCACCAAGATGTTGCTAGAAGAACTCTATAACCAAAACCATCTCGAAAAACAACTCACCAATCATCAGGAGTATATCAAACATCTGCTCTTCGAACGCAATGTCTACCCACAAGTCACTTCCTCACCCAAGGAGGCACTACCGGTCAAAAACAAATCGTTCCTCTTTGAAAAAGAATATATCGGCCATATTCAAGCAGGAAACAAAGAAATGGCGAACAAACTCGTGAGTGACGTCCTCAATGATCTCACCGATAAAACGCACAAAGACCTCGACTTTTTCAAAGCAAATGCTTATGAATTGCTTGCGAATCTCATTCGCGCAGCGGTCCATTGCGGCGTCGGTAACAGAATCATGACTGAAGTGATCGATAAACACTATCGCATCATGAAAAACGAAACAAAATATGAAGAAATCAACCTCATGATATCGGAGGCGACGAACACGCTCAGCGATGCCATCTACCAAATCAAAGGCAACTCTCCCGGCAGAGGGCATCTTTCAAAAGCGATTCTGTTTATCCGCAACCATTACCAAACACACATTTCACTCGATGATGTCGCACAAGCATGCGACATCAGCAGTTACTATCTCAGTCATCTATTCCGTGACGAAATGGAAACCACTTATATCGAATACGTGAACAAGGTGCGATTGGAAGAAGCCAAAAAGTTGTTGCAAAGCGGTGAATATACCATTTACCAAACCGCCTTCCACTGTGGATTTCGCGATCCTGGTTACTTCTCCAAAACATTCAAGAAATATCTTGGAATCTCGCCGAGAAAATATCAACGATTGACGCAACACTGACACACGCTGATCCATTGAAACTGATCACGGATGGCTTGCTGGTTTCATACCTGCAAGCCATTTTTTTGAGGTGATGAAATGAATCCTAGTTGTAAGCAGTTCGTCACACATTTCATTCTCTCTATGAGACCTGGCCACACTTGTGTGATACAATAGAGTTGTGATCGACACTAGGATAATCGGTCCATTCGATCATTCAAGACATCTATAATGAAACGTCAAACTTGCTTATGATAATTGATCTCAACGAAAGGAGCCTTCGTGTGTGGGTAAAACAACTCGTATACACCAGGTATACCCATCACACCGCCTAGATAAGGCGGCCGGGTCACGGATGAATCGATGAAAAGTATCCTGAAAATCTTCCTGAAAATCTTGATTGTTCTCACGATTGTCGTCTTTATCTTCATAGGTATTCCTTTGATCTTGCTTTCCATGAAGACAGAACCGCCACTGAGTCAATATGTTGTCGCTTCGGAACATGCGTTTTATTCTGCGCTTGACCAAGAACTGACCCAATTGATTGAAGATGATGATGCGACAACCGTGTCATTAACGATCAATGAAGCGTTCATCAACCGAATGATCCAAAAGACGTTGACGCAAAACAACCCGTCCTACCTCGACCCCGACTCCATCGGTCAGATTGCCCATGATTATATGCTGGTCTCCGGTTCCCATTTGGGGTTCAAAGGCGTGTGGACCGAATTATCGGACAACCAGCTGAAAGTCATTGCGGGTGGAGATTATGTGGTGAATGGATCTCCGATCTATCAATCGGGCTTGGTGATCATATTTGATATAGTCCTCACCGATGTGGATGGATATTTCCTGAGGGTTTCAGAGATCAATATTGGGAAAATCCGCTTACCCTTGCGCACCGCGATGCGACTCGCTCAATTCATCGTTCATTCCTTAACTCAGAAAAGTCTGAATGAGATGATCCTTGAGTATTTGAGTTTCGGCGAGTTCGATTATGACGACCTCACATTCACCGTGAGCGAAACACAACTCACGGATTACCTGTTTGCCATCGAACCGACGTTTGCGGCATTGCTGAAGGTCGTCTATCAGGAGTCCCTAATCGTCATGGATCTCACAGATGAAGGTTTTGAGATATCCCTTCAAGTAGGCGTTTTCCGTCGCTTGACCACAGATTTGGAACCTCCGATTTTCGACCGTTGGGAAAGCAATCTCGATCAAGATCTTTTCATGGTCAATCTCGCATCGAAAGCCATCATCAACTCCGCTTTGAATCCTCTCGACCCACGCATGGAACTCACCGAGATTGAAGTCAATCAAATCATTGACTATAGTATCGGCGAAGATGTCAGGTTCGATTACCCAATTGAATTCACCCTGGATGATGAAATCATCAGGTATCAGTTCAAATCCACCCATGTGTTTATTCGTATGAATGATGACATTCTCTCGATCCATCTGAAGATGTCGTTAACCAAAGAAGGGTTGGATGATGCCTTTGAACTCCAGTTCAACATGAGCACCACCGTCTCCATGAATGCTCAAGGCGATATGGTACTTACCTTGATCGAAGCAAACATCGGTGAAGTCATCCTGGATGAAGACATCCTGGAAACTTTGTTCTCACTTTTTGACGAAACATTGTGGTCAGATGGAACGATCATCATTCCTCAAGAAAAGCTCAACACCATGTTTACCGGCT
>JAQVTV010000123.1 GCA_028699855.1 Candidatus Izemoplasmatales bacterium
GGTTGTCGTCAATGCGGAGCGCTTCGGTTTGGCGCAGATTCATCAGCTGCGCGGGCGTATCGCGCGCGGCAGTTATCCCGGGAAATGTTATCTGGTGGCATCGCCAGAGCGCGATGTTTGGGAACGTCTGGCCGTTCTCGAAGAGACCACGGACGGATTTGTGATCAGTGAGGCTGATCTCGCCATGAGAGGACCGGGCGAACTCTTCGGGTCGGTTCAAAGCGGCGTTCCGAGTTTTACGCATGCCCATGTCATCCATGACCGCGCCTGGTTTGAAGCGGCACAAGAGGATGCATCCGATATCATTCATTGGCATGACCCTCGATCCGTGCGTTTATGCAGGCAAGCTAAGGAATCAATCGATTCTTTCGTATTCGATTGATTTATGATATACTAGAGTCCATATAAGAGGTGAGAACATGATTCGAATTGGGATTGATGCTATGGGCGGTGACTATGCACCGAAAGAACAGGTGGAGGGAGCGATGCTCGCCATCGAACGACTGACAGATATCGAGATCAACCTCTACGGTGATCCTGTGAAAATCGACACATATCTCAAAAAAAACGAGCGTATTCACGTCATCGATGCACCTTATGTTATCGATATGGGCGAGAAGAATCCGATCAAAGCCATCAAAGACCATCCGGAATCTTCCATGGCCAAGGCGCTTTCGAGTTTGAGAACGCATGAAAATGATGTCGTAATCAGCAGCGGGGCCACCCAAGCGTTGATCGCGGGCGCGCATATTCTCGTTCGACGCATGCCCGGGTTCAAACGGACGGCGATTGCTCCGGTGATTCCTTCAATCAGTGGGAAAGAGACCATTTTGCTTGATGCGGGGGCGAATCTCGAAATTCGACCGGAACATATGTTGCAACAGGCGTATTTTGCGGTCGTATATGCACGAGAAGTCCTCGGAAGGCCGAACCCGAGTGTCGGATTGATCAATATCGGCACGGAAGAAGGCAAAGGCAGAGACATCGACAAGGAAGTGTTCGTCTTATTCAAAGAGACGGATCTTTTCGATTTTGTCGGCAATGTCGAGCCGAAAATGGTCCTCGATCCACCTTGTGACATTTTGATCAGCGATGGATTCACGGCCAACATCGTGATGAAGACGATGGAAGGTACCGCGAAAGGTATGGGGACGATTCTGAAGCAAGAGTTGACCCGGACTTTCTTCGGTAAAATCGGAGCTCTCCTTGCCAAAAAAAGACTTCAAGCGTTCAAGACCGCGATGTCGCCGGAAGAGGTCGGCGGCGCGTTGATCTATGGTTTGTATCGACCGGTCATCAAAGCCCAGGGAGCATCCAAAGCCTATGGATTCTATAACGCCATCCGTCAAGGCGCACTGATTGTGCGCAACGAAGTATTTCCCAAGGTCGAGGCTTTTCTCGCGCAGAATCGGGGGGTCGAAGATGGGGAATGATCTGCTTCATGAGTTGGAGGAACGGTTTCAACTCAAGTTCAACCGATTCGATCTGCTCGTCCAAGCGATGACACACGCTTCGTATGCCAATGAACATGACACGGTGAGCAACGAGCGTCTGGAATTTTTGGGCGATGCGGTGCTCGATTTGGCTGTTGGCAAATTCCTTTTTGATCACTTGGATGAGCCGGAAGGCGTACTGACGAAGAAAAGAGCGCAAGAAGTGTGTGAAACGAGCTTGTATCAATATGCCAAAACGATCGATTTGGGCCGTTATCTGTTGCTTGGGAAAGGTGAAGACAAGAGCGGTGGACGGGATAAACCCGCAGTACTCGCCGATGCGTTTGAAGCATTTCTCGGAGCAATATTTTTGGACAAGGGCTACAATGAAGTCATGAAGGTGCTCGACAAAGTGGTGTTCCCTGCGATCAAAAGAAACGTTCACGAGGACGATTCCGATTTCAAAAGCAAGCTTCAAGAACTCGTGCAGTCCGATAAACGGACATTGGAATACGTGATCATTTCCGAGTCGGGGCCCGCGCATGAACGCGCTTTTCGTGCGCGTGTCTATATGGATGATGTCATCATCATGGGCGAAGGCGAAGGAAAAACGAAGAAAGAGGCTGAGCAGAACGCTGCGAAGGCGACTTTAGAGAAATTGGCTTCGGGAAGCTCGGATCAGGGGGAAGAATGATGAATTATTCACTCTTAAAGAAGTTGATCGAACAAGGAATCGTCGATCATTCCAAACTCATACTGAACAACTTCCGCTCTATCGGTCTGACCGAAGTCGAGGCATTCATTCTGATCGAATTGTTCAACCAACTGCTGAAGGGGAGCACATATTTGAGTACGACGAAGTTGGGCAAGCAATTGAGCGTCTCGAAAGATGATTTGTTCACTTTGCTCGAAGGACTGATCCAACGTCAATATATATCCATTTTCCTGCGTAAGAACAAGGAAGGCAAGGACACCGAGTTTTTCACATTGGACGGAACGCTAAAGAAAATCGTGGAACAATATGAAATTCAGGAACAGGCGGAGATTCTCGATGATAGGAACACGGACCAAACGCCACATGAGACTGTCGTGAATCTCATCGAGGAACAGTTTCAGAAACAGCTCAAGCCGTTGGAGATCGAACTGATCCAGAAATGGCTTGAGGAAGATCATTTCAGCCTGATTGATATCAGAAAGGCCTTGCTCGACAGCGTGAAAGCGGGGAAATTCAGCCTCAGTTATGTCGATAGCATTCTAATCAAACGCCGTACAAAGGCGAAGAAATCGACCGATGTCACGTATCAAACCGAAAAATCAGAAGCATTGAAGACGTTTTTTGATTCATGGGACAAATGATGCGTGATCCAGATCATGCGCGCATGATTTTCGAGGAAATTGGCAAGCTTTTTCCTGAGGCCAAATGCGAGCTCCATTACACGAGCAACCTCGATTTGCTCGTGGCCATCATCCTGAGCGCGCAAACCACCGATGAAGCGGTGAATCAGGTCACTCAGACGCTTTTTAATCGATATCGCACGCTTCAGGATTATGCAACAGCATCTTTGAGCGATCTTGAAGCGATGATCCGTTCGATTGGATTGTACCGTTCCAAGGCCCGGAATATCCAATCGATGGCGCAGAAGGTACGAGATGATTTTTCCGGCGTGATCCCTTCTGTGCAGATGGAACTTGAAAGCCTCCCGGGTGTGGGAAGAAAAACCGCGAATGTCTATTTGGCGGAGTGGCATCATGTACCACGGATCGCTGTCGATACCCATGTGAGGCGCGTCTCGATCCGCTTGGGTCTCGCGGGTGCGGAAGACTCTGTCGTAGTGATCGAAAATCGATTGATGACCCAATTTCCGGAAGCGGATTGGATTGTGTTGCACCATCGATTAATCTTTTTCGGCCGTTATTTTTGCAAGGCAAAAAAGCCGGAGTGTCTGAACTGCCCGCTTTACGATGTCTGTATAGAACCGGTCTTCAAGCGCTGAATATCGCATCGATATTTGCTTGAAATTAGATAGCGCACGATCATATTTTTATCGTTATTCGATGTGACATAACAGATTTTTCCAAGGGATTATTCACTATTCCTTGGATTTTTTCAATTTCTTTTTTGGTTCATTTATCACTTTTTTGCGTATAATTCTTTATGAACGCTATCATGGAATAAATCATGAAGCAGACATGCATGGGGGATGAAAAAATGATTCGAAAGTTGAGCAATGAATTGAAACGCAGGAAAGAACAGCGGTGTCATTTCTATTTTCAGGGTATTGGAAACACCATTCGCAAACGCCGTCTTGAACTCGATTTAACCCAAGAAGCACTGGCTAAAGGGATTTGTTCCAACACCTATATCTCGAAGATCGAGAATAACGCGATTGTGGCGAATAAGGAGAATTTGTACTTGATTATGGAACGTATGGATATGCCGTATGAAACGATTGTATTTCCCGAAGAGATGGTTGAGATTCTCGATCGCTCATTTCAGTGTTTTTATGAGAAGAACATAGAAAATTATGCTCTGCTTATGGAGGATATCCAGCGTTATCATCTTGGAATATTGGTTCAAATCGCAAAACTCGGGTACTATGTCTTGTGCGGGCACATTCCCGAAGCGAGGAGCATCTATGTGGACATTTTCCGATACCTCAGCTCGCTTGAGGAGCAT
>JAQVTV010000124.1 GCA_028699855.1 Candidatus Izemoplasmatales bacterium
TCAAACCTTTCGCTCGTAGCTGTTTCATGATGTTCACGAAGATTTGTTCGTAGACCTCGTTCTCTTCGAACTTTCTTCGATACAATTGACTGAGTGTGGAAAAGTGCGGCACTTCTTCGCTGAACGGAATGTTTAAAAACCATCGATACGCGACGTTTAGATTGATTTCTCTCATCGTTTTGCGAATGCTATTATATCCATTCAGAATATTGATTAGCTCAATCTTGAAGATGTTTACCGGATCAATGCTCGGCCTTCCTATCTCTGAATATAATGGCTTCGTTGCTTCGTAGATGAATTCGAAATCAAAGTGCTTTTGTATGAGTCTCAATTCATTATCTTGAGGTACGAGTTCATCTAGTGTTTTCATGATGAATTCCGCTTGTTTATCTTGTTTCTTCATCATCTCAATCACGTCCGTTTCTTACCTTAATTATACCATTTTTATCCCCGCTTCCCTAGAACTAGTTCTCCACGTGGATAACTCCAAAATATGCATCAAAAAAAGTACCCATCAATCAATGGATACTTTGTCAACAGTCTGTGCGACCCTTGAAAGGGTCGTTTTTCTTTATTCCAGACGCCCTATATGCCTGTTTTTGGTGCGCTTGAGGATATAGACGCCGGCCAACATCAATGCCCCGATCAAGAAAAACAACCCGCTTGAATCAAAGAGGATCAACGGGGATTTTTCATAGAGAAAACCACCACCCAAAGGACCCAAGACCATCCCGATGGACACGAAAGCTTGACGCCACCCGAGCAATGTAGCGTATTTTCCCGAACGTACATGGCGGGAGATATAACTCTGCTCAAGCGGTTGATATATCGCCTTGAGCGCAATATAGATCATAAACACGGAATATATAACGAAAATGAAGTGATTCAGCCGAAACACGATGAAGATGATGAGCGCTCCCAGAATCTGGACCGCCATCATGAGCAAGATTTGCCGACGTATCCGCGCGAGCAAAGGCACAATTGCCACGCTCGTCACGATGGATGTGATTCCGGTGAAAAACACAAATGTCCCCAATGCTTCCGGAGAATATCCCAAGTCATTGAAGTAGACGTCGAGAAATTTACTGATGTTGGTTGCGCCAATGGTAAAAAAGGTCAAGGAAAGCAAAAAAAGGATCAATGAGAGCGGTTGATGGGAATGAGCGGCTAGGGCCCCCACGATAGCTGGCTCATGGTTTTTCTTCGAGACGTTGTCACGGAAAAAGCATACCACAGCCAGAGCGAAGATTGTATTGACGATCGTTTGGACCAAAAAAATCTGCCGATAATCATGAATGTTCAAAACCGAAGTCACCCAAGGATTGGTCGAGATGAAGCCTCCGAGATAGTAACCGATCGAAGCCCCCAGTGTCACCGCTGCGCCCATGTAGCCCAAGTTCTTGCTCCGCTTCTCTGGATCGGAATGCGCCACGAGATATGAGGTAAACAGCGTCATGACGCTCGACGCTCCCAGACCGCTGAGAAAGCGGGCAATTCCCATCCAAACCACATCGCCTGAATAACCGAAGAGCCATTGACCACACGAATATAGCAATAGCCCCCCGACAATCAACGGCCGTTTGGGGAATTTGTCCCCCAATATTCCCCAGATCGGAGAGCCGATCATCAAACCGAGGCTCATCAAAGTATAGAATATGCCGAACATATAGTCTTTCAATCCCAGCGCACGCACAAAAGCGGGCGTGACCGGGTGCCCCAGATTCGCGATGATGCTTTGGAAAAGAAACAAGATGATGACGACGATGATCTTTTTCTTCATACGAACTCCTAAAAATGATTCCCTATGAAAAAGGCTTCCGATCGGAAGGTTTCTCCCGCGGGAAGCCATAGACAACATGGATGGTGGAGCCAGAGGGGCTTGAACCCCCGACCCTCTGCTCGTGAAGCAGATGCTCTCCCGCTGAGCTATGACTCCATCAAAAAGAATTATATCACGGTTCATTCAAAATATCCATAAGAAACATTTCGGAAAAAGGTTTGGTACTTCGACCATCTATCGACCTGCTAATCTAAACCCTCTTCTACTATCCATCACAATATGTTATTATGTATTCGATGTGATCAGCATCATTCCCCATATCATCAACATAGGAGTGACATATGGATATCAAGACAATCATCAAAGAGATGACGCTCGAGGAAAAAGTTTCGCTGACCTCGGGAAAGGACTTCTGGAAAACCGTGGATATTCCCCGGTTGAAGATTCCCAGCATGTTTTTGGCGGATGGACCTCACGGCGTCCGCAAAATGGCGGATTCAACGGATCATCTCGGTAAGAATCAAAGCATTCCCGCCACATGTTTTCCGCCCGCTGTGACTATGAGCCAAAGCTGGAATCCGGATTTTTGCCAAACCATGGCGCACGCCCTCGGCCTTGAAGCCAAAACGCAACATGTGCATGTTCTCCTCGGACCCGGCATGAATATCAAACGCAACCCCTTGTGTGGACGCAATTTCGAATATTTCAGTGAAGACCCGTATCTTTCCGGCAAAATCGCAGCCAGTTATGTACGAGGAATCCAAGAAAACGGCATCAGTGCCTGCATCAAACACTTCGCTTTGAACAATCAGGAGTATCGGCGCATGTCCATTGACAGTATCGTCGATGAACGTACCATGAGGGAAATCTATCTGACAGCCTTTGAAATCGCCGTCAAAGAAGGCGCACCCAAAACGCTCATGACATCCTACAACCGCGTCAACGGCATCTACTCCAATGAACACGCCCACCTAATCAAAGACATCTTGCGAGAGGATTGGGGATATACGGGCATGATTGTCTCGGACTGGGGTGGAAACAATGACCGCGTGCAAGCCTTGATCGCAGGTTCAAACTTGGAAATGCCTTCCACATGCGGCGACACGAATCGCGACGTGTATGAAGCTATTACTGAAGGCGATGTCGACGAAAAGATTCTCGATGCTTCCATCGAACCGATCATCCGCCTCGCGCTCGAGACCCATGAGCACATGAAAGATGCACCGACTTCATTTTCTGTTGATGAACACCATCAACTAGCGCAAAAGGCTCATGAAGAATCCATTGTGCTTCTCAAAAACAACCAAGTTCTACCGCTTGGCTCCGATGTAAAAGTCTCAGTCATCGGCGATTTCGCCCATCATCCCCGTTATCAAGGTGATGGCTCTTCGATTGTGAATCCCACGCGGCTTGATACCATCACATCATTGATTGAAGAATATCCGCTCGCTTATCAAGGCTTTGCTCAAGGCTTCCTTCGTTTGGACCATCCCTCCAAGAAACTCCGCGATGAGGCAGTGCGACTTGCCCAACAATCGGATGTGGCGATTCTCTTTCTGGGACTCGATGAATCTTCAGAAATCGAAGGCAGTGATCGCGCTCATATGAAAATCCCCGAAAATCAAATAAGTATGCTCCAAGCTGTGCGCCAAGTCTGCGCCAAAGTCGTAGTGGTGTTGTCGTGCGGTTCTGCTGTTGAAACAGATTGGGATGAGAAGTGTGACGCCTTAGTCTATGCCGCACTCGGGGGTCAAACCGGAGCACGCGCAATACTCAATGTCCTTTGCGGTCAGGTCAATCCCTCAGGAAAACTGACAGAGTCTTTTCCGATGCGCTATGAAGACATCGCTGCTTCACATTACTTTCCGGGTCGCGAAGCGACCGTTGAATACCGAGAGGGTCCATTCGTCGGATATCGGTATTTTGACACAAGCAACATCCCGGTGAAATACCCATTCGGCTTTGGTATGTCATATACGGAATTTGCGTATCATAATCTCACGATCGACGACCATGGCGTCTTGTTCACCATACAAAACATCGGTCAAATGGCTGGAGCGGAAATCGCCCAACTCTATGTCTCTGCCAACAAGTCGCACGTGTATCGCCCCAAAAAGGAGTTGAAAGGTTTTCAAAAGATCTTTCTTCATCCGGGAGAATCACAGACAATCCATATTCCCTTTGATGCGTACACGTTCCGCTACTTCAATACCTATTCCGATTCTTGGGAAGAAGAATCACTCACATATACCATCTTCATCGGGGCTTCAATCAGCGATGTGCGCCTTGAGGGAACGTACG
>JAQVTV010000125.1 GCA_028699855.1 Candidatus Izemoplasmatales bacterium
ATTGGCTTTCTTGACGTTGCTCGTTTATTGACCCCGATCATCCTCGTGGATCATGGCGACATATTCTTCGAGCGTATACTCGCTCTTTTCCTTTTTCGATATCGTTTGAAACTGCTCGGTCACAAACAACCCGTCCAAACCTTCGTTGTAAAAGATGAGCGCTTCATTCACGAGACCGATGGTCGAGATATAGCGCAGCCTGAGCAAATCCGATTGTGTTTTCGTTTCGCTCAATTCCTTTTCAAGTTCAAAAAAGTCATAGTCAGTCAAGTTGCGCGTAATTTTGATTTTGCGCTTGAAGGTGATCGCGTACATCAAGGAAACCAAGAAGAGTCCGTATATGAAATACGTCTTCAACTGCGTGATGCTGATGAATGTGAACCATTCAGAATAGAATTTGATTCCAAGGAAAAGCGCTCCGATCAAAATCAGAACGATGAATTTGAACACATGGAATTTCCGATAGATGATCCATTGGAATACCGTAAGTAAAACCAAGGATCCCATCATGATATACGTGAGCAAGTCTTCCATTCAATCAGTCCTTTGTGTTTAGGTTATCCCTTGATGTTGGTTCTGACATATATCACCGGATAAAAATAGGTGAGAAAGAATCCGAGAAAGACAAGATTGTACCAACTCGATACATATCGGTCTCCGCTGATTTGCGTTCCCACAAGAATGGCGAGAAAGATCATCGCCCAGACAAACGTCAAGCCGTTGTTGATGACTTTGAAGAGTGATGAGTCCGCATAATCCTGTCGAAAATCAAATTTATGATAATCATAGATCACCGGGCGGTTGATTAGCCAAGAAACAAGCAAGACGGCACCCATGACACCCAGCAGTAGATTGTCGTTGTGCCACACATTGAAATTGCGCCAAAAAATGGCCAAAATCACCATCACAAAATAGATCGCGCTCCAAAAAACGTCAAACCATGCGACTTCGCGAAACATTCTGCCACGCAAAACAGTGAGCATCGTCGCCAACCCTAAAGCGAATGGCGCCAACCAAATCATGTTCACATAATTGACAAGAAACGAAACCGCAGAAAAAATGATCAGTTGCGCAAAAAGAAATTTGACGCCGAGAAAACGAATGCCGGTCTTTGGTTGAAATCGGGGTTTCATTTCCTGGGGATCATCGAGGTTGAACACATCGACAATCCGATAAAGCAGGTCGGTATTGCCGGTATACTTGAAACCTCCGGATTTCAGCACATCATCAAACGCCATTTTTTTCAAAAGCAGGTGGGATAGTTTATCGTTCGTCGAATAGATCGTCACATCAGGATTGGCGTATTCACCGCGATGAATCGTAATATTTTTGTTTTTCATCCGTATAAAGTAACTGCTCTTTCCGATGTGGAAATTCACATGGGTCTCGGTCTTGCCAATGGTTTTTCTTCCATAGTTGTGCCGAATCATCATCATGATCTCATCATTGGTCAGATAATAGAACGAGTCATCGTCATCGCCATAGTACAAACGCTCTTCAATATGGTCTCCCATGATGATGCCGTTGTGCAATAAACCGAATAATCCGGATTCCGGACGCAACCAGGAACCAATCAAAAACAAATTATCAAACACCTGAAGGTGCATCGAGGTTTCGATTTCGATTTGTTCGTTGATGGAGAGACCTTTGCGCACTTCTTCGTCGCTCACCATCGCGGATTGTTGACGAGGGGTCCCTTCGCGAATGGCCGTGATGTTTTTCTTGAGTTTCGGGAAATGTAGATAGAGTTGATTCAAAATCTCGTTTTGGTCCACGGATGCGTCATCCGAATAGACATATTCCAGACACAACATGCCGTTTTTTGCCGAACACGCAGAAGCATCGGCCATACTGTAATGGAAAAGCGATACAATGGATGCGCCTGCATCGGGTTTTGCTTTGAAGCGATATTGCAATTGATCGATCCCCAAAGTGGTGGGATTTTGTTTGAGCGCAAGATAGAGTATATTGGAACGTTTTTTGCTTTCAAGATTGGGATAATATTTTTGAATTCTATCAATCTCATCCGTCAATGTGGGGAAATGTAACTTATAGAATTTCAACGGATCGGTTTGCACGAGAAAGTGTTTGGCCGCAATCGGCTTGTTTGCCGTGTCAAGTACATGCGTGATCTTTCCGTGCTCATCATAGACGAATTCTTTGATGCGCCGTTTTTGAATCACGTCAGGATTGATGATTTTCAACTTATCGATCAAGGCTTTTCTCAATTGATTGGTGCTGATTTGAAGCAAAAACAGCCCCTCTTTGAGTTCGATGAACACGCGCGAGAAAAAATGATAACTGTTGACATCGTCGGGATTTAATCCGTTGATGTGATGATTCGTCATAAACTCGGTCAATATCGCTTCATCCGTAAAATACTTCCGAAACAGATCCGCCAAACTATAATCTCCCCACTCGATCATGAGCGAGGTCACGGTATAGCCGCGGTTGTTGAGCATGTTGTCCTGTTGGGCGATGTAATTCAAGTAATGGCGTTCCATATCGAGGAAAAATCGATGGATGGCATCTCGCTCCTTGGGGTAATAACGCACGAGATAGACTTTAAGCCTGTCAAAAGAAAGCATCCGTTTTCTGATGTCGCCTTGCGGTGACTCAACCATCTCTTCTTCGATTCTTGTGCCTTTGACTTGGTCTTCCAGCCCTAAAGCTTGAAGATACTTGTGCGTGAGCCCATGGGCATCAAGGCCACATAGCCGCGCCTCGGGGTCAAACTCAAACCGGAACTTGTTGTTTTCCGGATCGGTCATAGTGATGACATCTTCGGTGGAAAGACTGCGACGTGGTTCCGTCAAGATGGCAATGCTTCGCATTTTACGCGCCAAAAAAAGCGCTCCGGTCAATGAAGCAATGTCGTCGCCTATGATGAGAACATCGTATCGTTCCAAATCTTCACCACCATTCGCGTAAATCTTATCAAATTATATCATATACCGCGTGAAATTGCCACGCCCTAAAAAGAAAAGTGCCGAAGCACTTTCACTTGATTTTCAGATATTTTTCAAAATACAAATTCAAGGTTTCTTTACTGATGTTGTAATCGATCTGGCGATTGATCGTGATACTCATATATCCCGTCTCTTCGCTCACGACGATTGTCAGAGCGTCGCTTTGTTCGCTGATGCCGATGGCGGCGCGATGCCTTGTCCCGAAATGCAAAGGCAAGTCGGTCCGCTCCGTTGAAGGATAATAAGCTTTGGCACACAGGATCGAGTTGTCGCGTATGATCACGGCGCCATCATGGAGTGGTGTCGTCGGTATGAAAATCGAAACCAAAAGTTCGCTGGAAACCGGGGCGTTGATCATCATCGCTTTGCTGATGAATGCTGAAAGATTGATGTTGCGCTCCACAGTGATCAAAGCGCCGATTTTTCGTGTAGCGAGAAATTCGACCGCTTCCAATAATTTGTCCGCAAGATCGTTGTCCGTTTTGGCGTGCTTGTATCCGCGTCGTCTGGCAACTCCGATCCGTTTATAGATGGCTTTGATTTCGTTGATATAGATCATGAAAAGCATATAGGGCAGCGGTAAAAAGACGATGATTTGTGTGAACAAGGCCCATCCGGTCTGAAACTCGACGATCAGGAGGATCAAAGATCCCACCATCAGTGCTATCAGTAGCAATTTCGCCGGTCGGATTGCTTTATGTGATATTTTTGCACGTAAAGACAGAAGGAAAATGGCATACAAATACGTAGTGGTGATTCCTAGGATGAAATTGAGCACGCGTTTCCCTCCTTTAATGCGATTCTCTCTATTATTCTAACGTAATTTTTCTATTAAATAAAGGCTAAGCAGAAGGATTTTCTGATTTTTTTATATCGGTTTTTTTGAACACGACATCCAAAGCGAAGAATGCGATCGGAATCAAGAGCAGCGACCCCATGAATGGCGCGATGGTTTCTGCCCATTGATGGAGCGCGTAATCGACACCCATCCATTCCTGAATGGCGTAATCGAAGCCCGTCGTCAAGAGATTGCTGATGAGCAACCTGGCGAGAAAAACGCCCATCACCGCTGAAAACTGAAGTGCGCTTTTGTTCGCGGGTTTAAAGGT
>JAQVTV010000126.1 GCA_028699855.1 Candidatus Izemoplasmatales bacterium
CTCTCGGAGCGATTTGCATCACTTTCTTGTCAAACACATAGAATGCGTCGCGTTTCACGGTATATTCATTGATATACAGTCTGCCGCCATCGACCCCTTGCAGATCCATGTCGTCGATGGTAATCTCCAAAAAGTCTTGATAATGGGGATGCTGGGGATTGAGCACGATCCGGTTGATTTCACCATCCTGGTCGAGTCCGATGCGGATTTTTTGTTGGGGTTTCAAGATATCCGCTTCGACTTCTTCTCCGGCCATCGCCACGTAACCACCGAAAGGAATGGCGCGGATCGAAAACGTCGTCTCGCCCTTCTTCCGGCTCCAAAGTTTGGGTCCCATTCCAAAAGAAAACTCATGGCATAAGATTCCCGCCCGCTTGGCGAAGAGGAAATGTCCGAGTTCATGGATGCATATGACCAAACTCAGAACAAGCAAGAATATGAGAATGTTGAATAATGTGGTCCACATAAGTAAATCTCCTTTAGTCTTTGAAGAAGTGTGCGGATATTCGAGCTTTGACATCCTGATCGATCATGATGAGTTGAGTCAAAGTCGGATGGTGCACCAGTGTATGTTGTTCCAGAGCCTCGATAATGATCGATTCGATATCGAGAAAACGGATTTTTTTCTTAAGAAACAAAGATACGGCGATCTCATTGGCTGCATTGAGCACCGCAGGCAATGAATGCCCTGTCTGATATGCCCTAAGCGCATGATCCATCAAAGGATAGCGGACGGAATCGAAGGGCGAGAACGACAACCGCTCCATCTGGTCCAATGCCAAAGGTTGCTGCATGCCCGCTTTCCGGACGCCCCCGAAGAGTGCATAGCTGATGGCATGATGCATATCCGGCGCACTGAGATGCGCCTTGAAGGAATGATCGATGAACTCCACCAATGCATGCACGATGCTCTCGCGGTGCATGATGGGCCGGATGCAGTCATAATCGATATCGAAGAGCCAGTGCGCTTCCGCGATTTCGAACGCCTTGTTCATCATCGTCGCGGAATCGATCGTGATCTTGGCGCCCATCTGCCAATTCGGATGATTCATCGCCGCTTCAGGTGTGACCTGATCGAGTTCACTCCGCTTCAAATCACGGAAAGCTCCACCACTCGATGTGATCCAGACACGCTTGATGTGGTCTTTGTCTTCACCCGCCAAACATTGCCAGATGCCCGAATGCTCGGAATCAATGCAATAGATCTTGGCCCCTGTTTTGTGTGTGGTGTCGTGGATAATCTGTCCGCCGACCACCAATGATTCTTTGTTGGCAAGGGCGACATCCCGTCCCATCTCCAACGCATGGACAGTCGGTGCGAGTCCAGCAATCCCGACCAACGCGTTGACGAGCAAACCCGGATGATTACCATTCATGGTAGCTGCCTCGATCAATCCTCGAGGTCCGAACCCGAAACGGATTTCTGGATACTTCTTCTGTAATACAATGCTATCTGCTTCAGATAAAACACTCACAAAATCCGGACGGAACGCTTCGATCTGTTCTTGAAGCAAAGCGATATTTTGACCACACGCCAATGCGCGGATATGAAAGTGCTCGGGATGTTCACGAATGATATCAAGGGTCTGAACGCCGATAGAACCCGTCGACCCGAGCAAATAGATGTCTTTCATCATAATCCAAGATGCGCGAGTTGGTTCAGGACATAGATGATGATCGACATCATCATCGCCGCGAAGATCCAAGAATCGAAACGATCGAGCACGCCTCCGTGTCCCGGCAACAAGTTTGAGAAATCTTTGATGCCATAGTCTCGTTTGATCTTTGAAGCGACCAAGTCACCCAGTTGCGCCACAACCGAGAGCAGCATCGCAATGATGAGGACATACGCCCAGTGGATGGAGAAAACCTGTAAACTGACCGCGAACACCGTCGCGCCGGCACTGCCGCACACCCAGCCAGCGATCGCGCCTTCCACGCTTTTCTTCGGGCTGATCACGGGCGCAAGCCGGTGGCGTCCGAACCGGATGCCGAACATATAAGCGAACGCATCGGTCAGAATGGCGTTAAGCAATACAAATCCTAATACCCATATCCCTTTGATTCTGAGGTCGATCAAGGCGAGAAAACCCAAACCGACATATAAGCCGATCAACAGGACAGATGATATCCCCTGGATATGCGCTTGAGGCACGAGAACATAGACGACCAGTACCGCAAGCAGCACGCCGGCAAGCGCATAGATCATCGAAGCGGTTTGGATGAGGCCGATGAGCCTCAGATAGCCGACAGCGATGACGCCTCCTGTGGCGACCATACTCAAAATCGCGATGACGGATGATGTCGACTGCGTTTTGTCAACAACGCGCGCGAACTCAAAACTAGCCAATAATGCTAAAAGTCCGCAAAATATCGCAAACATGTGGAAGTGATGCCCAAAGATGAAGATGGGAATGAAGATCAAGGCCATACCCACGGCCGTCAAGGTTCTTTGTTTCATGAAGTTCCTTTCAACCCGCCATAACGGCGGTCTCTTTGCGTATAGGCCTCAATCGCCTGATGCAGATGTTTCTTCGAAAAATCAGGCCACAACACATCCGCAAAATACAATTCGGCATACGCGGCTTGATACAACATGAAATTGCTCAATCGCTGTTCTCCGGATGGCCGGATCAGAAGATCTAGCGGCGGCAAATCTTTCGTATAGAGTTCTTGTTCGATGTGGCTGAACGTGATATCATCGGGCTTCAGTTCGCCCGAAGATACCTTCTGGGCGATGTGTTGTACCGCTTGAAGGATTTCCTCATGAGAACCGTAATCAAAACAGATGTTGAGTACCAACCCTTGTCGGTGCACCGATCTTTGTGTGATCCGCTCAAGAATCTCCCGATTCTCCGAAGACATTTTCGTTTTTCGTCCCGAGAACATCACGCGGATATCGTGCTTTTCAAACGCGTCTTTGAAGCGCGTTTCAAAGGCCTTCGGCAATTTCATCAAAAAATCGACTTCTGAAGCAGGACGCAACCAGTTCTCGGTAGAGAACGCGAAAACGCTCAACGCTTTGACGCCCATTTCCGCTGCGGCTAAAGTGACATCCCGAATATTCTCGACACCAGCCTGATGCCCGGCAGTACGTGGAAGTCCGCGCTTTGCGGCCCACCTGCCGTTTCCATCCAGTATAATCGCGATATGTTCGGGGATTGTGATGGATTTTGGCTTTTTGTTTGGAAACATGTCTTCACCTTCCTACCGCTATCATTATACAACAACCCAAAGAAAAATTCTAATCATTTGTCGGTGAAGCATGCAAATGCTCCTCCGAAAAAAAACAATCCGGAAGCGGTTTCCCCCTCCCGGATTTCGCTGATATCTCACTTACAAACTCATGATATCCTTTTCTTTGTCTCGGAAAATCCCATCGATCCGCTCAATGAACTTGTCGGTCAGTTTTTGGGTCTCGTCTTGATAGAAGTGCAAATCATCTTCTGTGATTTCTTTGTCTTTTTCCTTCTTCTTAAAGTCCATGATAGCGTCGCGACGAACGTTGCGAATGGCCACCTTTGCATCTTCTGCCATTTTATGGATCACCTTGACTGATTCACGGCGATTCTCTTCGGTGAGCGGAGGCAAGTTGATCCGAATCCCGATGCCGTCATTCGTCGGTGTTACACCGATGTTGGCTGCGAATATCGCCCTTTCTATCTTCGATACCAAGCTTTTGTCGTAGGGTTTGATATAAATTTGTGTCGCTTCAGGCACTGAAACAGAAGCCACCTGATTGATCGGCGTTTGCACACCGTAGTAATCCACATTCACCCGTTCGAGCATCTTGGGGTTGGCGCGTCCGGAGCGGACGGTGGTAAATTCCTTGTGCAGCGCGAGCAGCGTCTGTTCCATCCGCTCTTCTGCATCCATCATAATCATTTCAGGCATTATGATCCCTCCTTACTTGAATTAATCATCGTTCCGATATGTTCACCCATGATGGCGCGTTTGATATTGCCCGATACATTCATGTCGAAAACATAGATAGAAATATGGTTGTCGTGGCATAAAGCCGCCGCGGTAGAATCCATTACCTGGAGTTGTTTGCTTAATACTTCATGATGCGTCAGAT
>JAQVTV010000127.1 GCA_028699855.1 Candidatus Izemoplasmatales bacterium
TAATCGATCGCGATATTTTCCTGAAAGAGCGATTTCATGGTCCGGAAGATGACTTGATGGTTCGGGGAAAAGAAATCATGCTCCTGGATTTTGTCCACGATGGTCTTCATCGCCGATTGATCGAAAAATACAGCACCCAGCACCGCTTGTTCAGCATCTATATTTTGTGGGACTTTTCTCTCCATCATCGTGCTCCTTAGGCTTTTTCTTCCAGAACCTGCAAATCAATCGTCGCTGTCACGTCTTTGTGTAACTTGACCAGAATGTGATACACACCGAGTGAATGGATGTTGCTGTCGAGTATGACCTTGCGCTTATCCAAATCGATATTGTGCGTTCTTTTGAACTCATCGGCGATTTGTTTGGAACTGATGGCCCCGAACAACTTTCCGGTCTCTCCGATTTTCACATACAATTTGATCGGATGCGCTTCAATCTCAGTCTTAAGTTTTTTGGCTTCCTCTAATTCTTGAACGGCCTGCTTTTTTTGAACTTCTCTGGCTTCTTCAAGCGCTTGGATGTTGGCTTGGGACGCTTCGATCGCCTGTTTGGATGTCAATAGATAGTTGCCATAGCCGCTGGCGACTTCAATCACGTCGTTCTTTTTGCCTTTGCCTTTGACATCTTTTAAAAGAATCACTTTCATGGTCAATTCCTCCTTAAAGGCGGTTTCAAGTATGGTTTCGATTTTCTTGGCGATGGCTTCAACGCTTTCATCGTCGATTTGTGCGGCTGCATTGTTCAAATGCCCGCCACCGCCGAATTGTTCCATGAGCACCGCGACATTGAACTTGTCGATGGAGCGTGCGGAGATCGCGACTTGGTTGTTGTTGATGGTACCTACGACAAAAGCGGCAATGATATTGTCGATTTCCAAAAGCTCGTCCGCAGTCTTGGCGAGTTGGACTCGATCCGTCTTGCTGTCATCCGCCAATTTGGCAATCGCGAACATGTTATTGATAATTTTGGCTTGGTTGATCAAGTTGGATTTGGTCTTGATATGATCGAGTGATTCACGCAAAATGAGACGCGCTTTGAACGGATCCGCACCATATCGTTTGAGCAATGCGGCGGCTTCAAACGTGCGCACCCCGGTCCGATACGTGAAATTGTTGGTGTCGATCATCATCCCCGCCAACATGATCGTGGCCTCAAAAGGATTGATTTTCACCTCGTTGTGATATAGCTCCACCAACTCAATTACCAACTCGACCGATGAAGAAGCATAAGGTTCCAAGTATGTGAGCAAGACATCCGTCAGATTGTTGTCCAATCTGCGATGATGGTCGATGACGATGATGTTTTTCGTTTCTTCAAGCAGTTTCGGCATGTTCGATTGGGTGGGGCTGTGATGATCCATCACAAAGAGCAATGTCGATTCCGTGATCGTGTCATAGGCATCATCCGTATCGATGAAATACTCGAGCAATTTGACGTATTCTCGGTTCAAAGTATTGATGACCTTTTGGCATGTCTGATCAATCGCGTCGAAATCGAGGACGATTCTCGCCCATTTGTTGGCTGAAAGCGCCATTTCTAGAATACCGATCGATGCGCCAAGCGCGTCGATGTCCGTTGATTTATGCGGCATGATCAGAATTTTCTCGTGACGCGAGATATACTCGCCAATCGCGCGGGAATTGATTTTTGCCGTGATTTTGGTGCGTTTTTCAATGGTGTTGCTCTTTCCGCCGAAAAAGCGCAATGGCTGATTCATGATATCGACAACGACTTGGTCTCCACCACGTCCAAGGGCGAGTTTCAAGGCATCTTCAGCCATTTCGCCCAACTGCTCAAGATGCTCGTCGGAACAAGCGAAACCCATTGACAGCGTGACACGCACATCGTTTTGGTTGGCAATGTCGCTGATTGAATCCAAAATCTTGAATTCTTCGGCTATCATCATGTTGAGTTGTTTGCGCGTCAAGACCACCACAGATTTTTCGGGTCTGATATTGACAAAGTACATTTGATACTGGTGACACCAAGAATCGAGTGCCCCCAGAAACTTTCCTTGCAGATTCGTTTTGACCTGGAAATCAAGGTTTTGCGTCGCCTCTGAAAAGTTGTCCAAACTGATGACGCCGATGACCGGTATGTCTTCGAAAATCCGACGCTTCATCAACTCGCGTTCGCTGACCTCGAAAAGATAGATGGACCTGTTTTTGGGGTAATGGATAATCTCATATTCTTTTCCGTATATATTTAGTATGAATTTTCCTTCACGCTTTTCGATCATTTTGCCTAAATTTTCATGTACCAATCCGATCGAGCGATCAATCAACACATTCGAAAAATACTCTTTCGCCACTGAATTCGCCCAGATGATGCGAAAATCGTCATCGTAGATGATCATCCCCACCGGCAGGTTGTTTAAGGCGATATCTTCGCTGTTGAGCAACCTTTTTTCCAAAAGATTCTTCTCGCGGAACTTGCTTTGAAGCCGTTCCATGCGCCCTACAATTTTCCGATTTGAAAGAAAAGCGATGCTATAGGCAATCATCAAGAGACCGAGCAACACCGTCATCAAGATGGCAAATACGAGTTCGGTATTTGAATATAGGTAAACAATCCCCAGAGCCGAAGCAATCACAAGGATGATGTTTGTCACGATGTAGATGATCATCAGACGTTTGTTCATCAAGACACTCCCCGTTGAAGAAAATCACAACAATTATACCATAATTCCCAAAAAAACACATCACGAAGCGTGAAGAAGAAAAAGACTCAAGGAGTCTTCTCGGTCGAACGCTCAAAATAGACCGTATCCATTTAGACGCAAGAAGGGTCAAACGTGATCAGGATTTGGCTTTATCGATGGATGGATGAGATCGTTGTGGGTTGATCGATGGGCGTATGATCCGCCGTATCCGCTTTCGCATGACGGCTTCGATGGTAGATGCAAATGCCGATACTCATCACCAAACACATCAAAATCGAAATCACGTATGCGTTCAAAAAGGGAGCTTCCGCCAAAGGCGGATGCGATAAATACATCGCGTTCGGATCGTACAATCCATTGATCCGGAAGAGCCAATTGACGAACACGCCGATGGCGCCATAAAAAAGCAGTCCAAGCATATAGGAAAACACATTTCTGATGTTTATGGAAAAATATCCCCCAATCAACAACCAACCTGCCGCGACCAACATGGTGGAATGACTTAACATGCTTTTGAACACGCCCCATTGGAAAATACTTGCCGCTCCGAGATAGTATTGCGGATAGAAAAGCGAAATCAAGGAACCGAAGATACCGCCATACGCCCCGAGGATAGCAAAAAAGCGAAACAGTCTTGTCTTCTTGTTTTCAACCAGAGACAAAATGAACAAGAGATACATCGATACATTGCAAAAATAAATCGGAAACAAGATATTATCGGCAACGCCCGCTTGGGCGTCATCGAGAAAATCAACCCACATGATGCTGATATGCAACAGAAACGTGAGTAGTGAAAAGATAAAGAAGAACCGGTTCTTTTGTTTTTCCGTCTTCATACAACGCTTCGCCATAACCCAAAGCATCACCGTAACCAATAAAGATATGACGATATACAAAATATGCGTCACGTCAAATAGTTGTCCCATAAAATTCTCCCCCTTGATACACGAATATATTATCGACAATCGCGATGAAAATCAAGCCCCAAAATCATTTCATCGATACTCGATACTTTTTTTAGGATCTTCCCCGACTATCATCCCGGGTAGAAAAAACACGCTTGCCAACAGCCATGGACACGGCCGAAACAAGCGTGTTGATGTATTCATCTGATTCTCAACGTCTTCCTATTCCTTGACAAACGGCAACAATGCCATGAAGCGGGCACGTTTGATCGCCACGGCTAGATGTTTTTGATAGTACGCCTTGGTTCCCGTCACTCTTCGGGGAAGGATTTTACCTCTTTCGGAGATGAAACGCTTCAAAAGTTCATAATCCTTGAAGTCGATATAGGAAATTTTATTATCGGTAAAATAGCAACGCTTCCGATTTTTACGACGGCCGCCGCGAAAACCCTGCGCGCTTTGACCTTGCGGTTTATTATACATCTGTGATATTCCTCCTTT
>JAQVTV010000128.1:0-1584 GCA_028699855.1 Candidatus Izemoplasmatales bacterium
GGCGTTCGGCTTCAATTTTTCTTTCGCTGGTCAAGTCTTCGCTTTCCAACATCTTGAGATAACCGCTCGCCTCAAGGAGACGATCATATGTCTGCAATAAATTACATTCTTCCAAACCGGCCTGGATCTGTGTCAATGATCGTTTCAACGCTCTCAAGCGCTCCAAGCCTTGGAGATTGACGCCATTCAGTTCATCGTCCAAAGCGTCCATCAATTTGAGATGGTGGTCTTTGGCATACGCGCGCAAACGTTCAAAAGAGGTATCGCCGAATCCGCGTTTTGGCTCGTTATATATTCTGGTAAACGCGTAATCATCGCCCTTATCGACCAATAGTCTGAGATAGGCGATTACATCCTTGATCTCCTTGCGTTTGTAAAACGATAGATTGCCGATGACTTTGTGAGGCACATTGTATTTCAGAAGCAGGTCTTCGAATCTGCGACTCATCGCGTTGTTTCGATACAGAACGGCCATGTCGCGGTAATCATAACCTTGCTTATGGAATGTCTTGATCTTATTATAGATGTAGTAGGCTTCTTCTTCGTCCGTTTGTGCCCGAAAATGAATCACTTTTTCCCCGGAACCCAACTCGCTGAACAAGTCCTTGGGAATGCGATTGCGGTTATGCCGAATCAACGAATTCGCTGCGTCGAGGATGCGAGTACGTGAACGATAGTTCTGGTTCAGAATCACGCGATGATGACCGGGAAAATCTTTCATGAACTTGCGGATATTATCGATATTCGAACCGCGAAACGCATAAATGCTTTGATCTTCGTCGCCTACAATGAAGATATTCTGATGATCCTTGGCAAGCGTATGGATCAACTCATATTGAATATCGTTGGTGTCTTGAAACTCGTCGACGAGAATATATCGAAACCACTCTTGATATTTTTTCAACACCAACGGGTATTCCCGGAAAAGCTTGAGTGGCAGAACCAGTAAATCCTGAAAATCCACGAGATCGTTGGCTTTGAGAAATGCACAGTAGTCGGGATAGATGATATCAAAGACATCCCGGATCGGGTGTGGCAGGAATTTCGGGGTGTCGGGATCAGCTTTCGTCTTTTCGATGATCGCCGCAAGAGCTCGGGAAGAGTATTGTTTGACATCTATGTTTCGCTGTTTCAAAAGATTCTTCACAACGATTTCCGAATCGACATCATCGATGATTTGAAAGTTGGGGTTGTATCCGAGCAAACCGATATCGTAACGTAGGATTTTCGCACCCAAAGCATGGAATGTGGATATCCAGATGCCCTTCAGCGGAAGCTGGATCAATTGAAAAATCCGGGACCGCATTTCTTCGGCTGCCCGGTTGGTGAAAGTGATCGCAAGTATGTTTTGTGGCGGAATTCCCGCGGCTTCGATGAGATAGGCAATCCGGTTCGTCAGTACTCGCGTCTTTCCTGACCCCGCTCCGGCAACCGCCATGATGGGCCCGGAAACCTTTGTCACCGCTTCGATTTGTTCGGAATTGAGTTGCTCAAAGATGACATCAGACATGTAGATCACCCTATGAATATTATACCATATTTCGACAATGAAAACGCGAAAATCCCGAAAAAAAACCGGTCAAA
>JAQVTV010000128.1:1684-4055 GCA_028699855.1 Candidatus Izemoplasmatales bacterium
CCGAAAGGAAGCGTTCGATCGCCCAAAGCTTCGTTGTCCTGATTGTTCGCGACGTTCATGGTTTCCAATTCGCCTTCCGGATAATTCGTGATTGTCACCTTCAATGGATCGATAATGGCATGAACGCGTTTCGTCGCTTGAATCAAGTCGTTTCTCAAAGCGTTTTCCAACATGTCGATGGACGCCGTGGAATTGATCCGTGATAGTCCGGTTCCCAAGACAAAGTCCTTGATGGCCTCGGGTGTATACCCTCTTCTCCTGAATCCCGCAAGTGTCGGCATTCTCGGATCATCATATCCTTTGACAACGTGGCTGTCGACGAGTTGCTTGAGATAGCGTTTCGACATGATCGTCTGTGGAATGTTGAGGCGTCCGAATTCATATTGATGCGGAATATGCGGTGTTTCACAATGTTCGATGAACCAATCATAGAGCACGCGATGGTCCACGTATTCGAGTGAACACAAAGAATGGGTGACGCCTTCAATGGCGTCTTGAAGCGGATGGGCAAAATCATACATCGGATAGATGCACCAGCGGTCGCCGGTGTTGTGATGTATGATATGGATAATCCGATAAATAACGGGATCGCGCATATTGATGTTGGGGCTGGCCATATCGATTTTCGCTCGCAACGTCTTTGAACCATCTGGGAATTTTCCCGACTTCATCGCTTCAAACAACGCAAGATTCTCATCGATTGAACGATTGCGATAGGGCGATTCTTTACCCGGCTCCGTTAAGGTCCCGCGATATTGGCTGACTTCAGCCTGGCTCAGATCGCAGACATATGCCAAACCTTTTTTGATGAGTTTCACGGCATAACGATATGTCTCCTCGAAATAATCAGAGCCGAAATAGATGGCTTCGGGATGATACCCCAACCAAGCGATATCTTCCTTGATGGCTTCCACAAAAGAAGCATCTTCCTTGACCGGATTGGTATCGTCGAAACGCAAATTGGTTTTTCCGTCAAAGATCTTCGCAAGTTCAAAATTCGTGATAATCGCCCGCGCGTGACCGATGTGCAAATAAGCGTTCGGCTCAGGCGGAAAACGCGTAATGATCCCTTCGACTTTTCCGGATGCGAGATCTTCCTCCATAATGGTTTTGATGAAATTCGATTCTATTGCCATGTGGGGTCCCCTTTCTCGATGAGATCGAGTCGCGATGCGCCATTTAACATATAGTCATCGGCTTGTTTGGTTTTTTGATACTTGAAATAACCCGCCGAAGCGATCATCGCCGCATTATCGGTACAATAACGAATATGTGGAAAATAGACGGGAATATCGGTGATCGTGGAACGCATTTTCTCGCGTAATCCTTTGTTGGCGGCAACTCCGCCGGCGACAATGATTTGTTTCACTTGGTGTATCTGTGCGGCTTTTAGGGTCTTCGACACAAGTACATCCGTCACGGCATCTTGGAAACTGCGACAGAAATCAGGAACATGGATGGTTTGACCGCGCTGCATATGATTGTGATACGCATTGATCACGTGGGATTTCAAGCCGGAAAAACTGAAGTTGTCATCCGGTGAATCCAACATGGGCCGGGGAAAATGATAGGTGTCCATACCTGTTTGCGCCAAGGCGTCGATACGGGGTCCTCCGGGATAGGGAAGTCCGAGGATTCTGGCAATCTTGTCATATGCCTCGCCGACCGCGTCGTCTTGGGTTTCTCCTAGTTTTTGGAACTCGAAATGACCGTGCATCAAGATCAGTTCGGTATGCCCTCCGGAAACGACGAGCGCGAGAAGCGGGAACTCCATTTCGTTCTCCAGTTGATTGGCATAGATATGTCCGGCAATATGTTGGATGCCCAACATCGGGATGTGATAATTCAGGCTGATGACTTTCGCGGCGTTCACGCCGATCAAAAGCGAGCCGATTAATCCCGGGCCGGCCGTCACGGCGATCAAATCGATATCGCGATAACTGATTCCTGCCTTTGTGATTGCCTGATCAAAGACCAATGTGATTCCCTTGACATGTTCGCGCGATGCGATTTCGGGTACCACACCGCCGTAGAGCTGATGAATGTCGATTTGGCTCAATACTTCATTAGCCAACACTTTACGTCCGTTTTCGACCAAGCTGACGCTTGTCTCATCACAACTTGTTTCAATTCCCATGACTATCATGGCGATATACCTTCATTTCTCCGAAGCATGACGTATGCGTCTTCTCCGTCGGGATAATAGTTTTTTCTGGAGGACACGATTTGAAATGCGTAACGCGAATACAATGTCTGTGCCTTGATGTTGGACTTCCTCACCTCGAGTGTGATGTCCGTCACTTGAAAAGCCTCAAGGAAACCCAAAGCAAATTCCAATAGCATTTTCCCATGACCTTGACGCTGTCTCATC
>JAQVTV010000129.1 GCA_028699855.1 Candidatus Izemoplasmatales bacterium
GGAATGGGTCATTAAACAGATCGGGTACTTCACCTATTTCGCCAGCAACCTATTCGGGTTATTGGGAACCAATTATTACTATTGGTTGGGATTGTTGTTGATGACACTCGTTATCCGAACACTTGGATGGCCGATTTATGCCAAAAGCAACGACATGACAATCAAAATGCAAATGGCCCAACCTGAAATCAACCGCGTTCAAGAGAAATATCGCGGACGGACGGACCAAGCATCCCAACAACGCATGCAGCTGGAAACCATGGAGATTTACAAGAAGTATAAAATCAACTTTTTTGGCTGTCTCATGCCGTTAATGCAAATGCCAATCTTCATCGCCATGTATCAAGTGGTTCAACGTTTTCCGCTTGACACTACGATCTTTGGCAACGCAACGATCAATACAAAATTTTTATGGACAAATCTTGGAAATACCTATTGGTTGGAAAACCTCCCGCTGGCGTTGATCGTTGCCGGTACGATGTTTTTGAGTCAATGGTTGATGCAACAACGGACGAAAGCCAATCAAAAAAACAACCGATATGTCGATGCAAAAGCCCAACAAAGCCAAAAGATGATGAAGTTCATGATGTACTTCATGATCGTCATGATGGGTTATATTTCCATTATGAATGCCGGTATTGCCTTTTATTGGATCATCGGTAATGTGTATCAACTGTTCCAAAGCCACCTCAGCCATCGCAAAATGAGTCAAAGACAAGAACAATTGCGTAAAAAGTTTTAGGGGGAAGGTATATGAAATCCATTCAATTTACGACCAATACACTCAATGATTCCGCAATCAAGCACGCAGCTAACGAACTCAAAATCAACAAAGATTATATCGAGTTGGACATCATTGAAGAAAAGAAAAGCATTTTAGGTTTGAACAAGTCCTACGTGGTCGAAGCGAAAGTGCGTTTTGATCCCATGAAAGACGGAATCAATTATATCAAAGCGATTCTTACCGCGATGGAAATCGAGGCGATCGTGGAAGCGAAGATGGAAACCGAAAACCAAATCGCCTTCTTGATCGACGCCAATGAAAACCCGATTCTCATCGGTAAAAACGGAAAAACCCTCGAAGCAATCCAAACCTTGCTGAAGAATTTCATCAATGTGTTCATGGACGAACATTTCATGGTGCTCGTGGATGTCGGCGGATACAAATCTCAACGCAAAAAACAATTGGAAATCATCGCCACAAAGACGGCCAAGGAAGTTGCACGGACGAAAGTGCCAGCACGCCTCGTCAAAATGAATGCGTATGAACGTCGGGTTGTCCATACCAAACTCGCCGACTGGAGAGATGTACAAACAGAATCTGAAGGCGAGGAGCCCAATCGTTACGTCGTGATCCGTCCAAAAAACAGATAACGATGAATACCTTGGTGGTCGGCTTGGGAAACCCAGGCAGAAAATATGCGAAATCGAAGCACAATATAGGGTTCATGTGTCTCGATGCTTTTGCGGAAGCGCATAAGATCAAATTTCGCAAAGAAACCAAATTTTTGGGAGAAATGGCATGTTATGGCCAAACAATCCTGTTAAAACCCAAAACATTCATGAATCTTTCCGGTCATTCCGTGCGTCAGGTTGCAGCGTATTATGGTATTGAATCAAGGGACATCCTCATCATTTCCGACGATATCGATTTGCCTCTCGCTAAAATTCGCTTGCGTGAAAAAGGCGGATCAGGCGGCCATAACGGATTAAAATCGATCATTGAATCTATGGACGACCAATTCAAACGTCTGAGAATCGGCATCGGCAGAGACGAGGATCTCGATCCTGCCAAGCAAGTTTTAAGCCCGCTGTCAAAAAGCGAGATGAAACTGATCCAAGATACATTGATCACCGCAACGGCGGTCATTGAGGCTTTCGTATCGAAAAAGGCGTTTCCGGAAATCATGAATCAATTCAATCAATAGCCATTCATCATGAATGGTTTTTGTTTTGCGCGATTCACGTTCTTTTGGATGAGAAACGCATCGAATTTGATATAATAGAGTCATGAAGAAACAGGAAAGGTCTGACTTATGATGAAGAACCATGCCCCTTATGCCTTGATTACCGGAGCCTCTAGCGGTATCGGTGAACAATTGGCCGTTCAACTGGCGGAGCAGGGATATCAATTAATCTTGGTAGCGAGAAGAGTCGACAGGCTTCAAGCGCTAAAAGCAGCGATTAGCGCAAAGCATTCGATAGATATCGTTGTGTATCCTTGTGATTTGCTGGATATCAACGCTCGTGCATTATTTTTGGAAGAAACGCGGAAATGGGACATCAAGCTGGTCATCAATAACGCCGGATTTGGTCAAGTGGGCTTGTTTGATACACTTGATTTGGCGAAAGAGACACAGATGATCCAACTCAATATCGAAGCATTGCATGTGATGACGCGGTGGTTCGCCGAGCGCATGGACGACGGAGTCATCCTCAACGTCGCGAGCATGGCGGGGTTTATACCGACACCGTTGATGGCGGCATATGCGGCGACGAAAGCATATGTCATCAACTATAGCCGGGCTGCCAATTATGAGCTCATCAAGGCCAAAAGAAGATTGCGGATTCTAATTTTGTGTCCGGGGCCTGTGGACACGGAGTTTGCACAGGTCGCGGGGGCGAAACACGCACTGAAGAGTATTTCAAGTGCATATTGTGCGCGAGTGGCAATCAAAGGGATCGCCCGAAGAAAAACGGTGATTATCCCAGGATTCAAGATGAAAATGGTACATTTGTTTGCGAAAATCGTTCCTACGCGGTGGATTCTCGCAGTGAGTTATCGATTGCAAAAGCTAAAATAGGCGACACTTTGTGAATCAACACCCCCGGCGAGTCTTGTGACTCGCCAAAAGCGCGTGAGGTGAACGATGGAAAAAATACGTGATTTTTTAATGAAAACACCCCAGTATGAAGACATAACGCAGTTTATAGACTCGAAACGCCACGCGAAATCAGTCTATGAAACCACGATGGAAGCGGGATTGTTGCTGGCATTGATGACACATCATAGAACAAGTAAGCCACAAATACTTGTCGCAAGCAATCTCTACCAAGCACAATTGATGTACGACAAGCTATCCGTCACGAGTCTTGCACCACACGTGGTGTTCTTTCCGCAAGATGAGTTCATTGCCGGAGAGATGCTGGTCGCATCAAAAGAGTTGATGCTGGAGCGGATTCATGCTATCCAAACCATGTTGGATGACGCACAGGTCGTCATCATTACAAATCTCCCGGGTTTGCTCAAACCACAACTTCCTCCTAATCGGTGGAAAACCGCTAAAATAAGCCTTAATACAGAAATTGAAATATTCCGAGATTACTTAAATGAGCAACTGATTGATTTGGGATACAACCGTGAATACACGGTCGAAAAAAGTGGAGATTTCAGTATTCGAGGTGGCATCGTCGATATCTTCCCCGGTGGGGAACCCCATCCATATCGCTTCGACTTTTTTGGTGACCAGATTGACACAATCAAGACGTTTGATGTGGAATCTCAGCGATCGATCGAAGTCGTGGAATCTGTCGACATCCATCCGATGAGCGACTTCTTCTTTACGATAGCCGACATTCAAAAAATCAAAACGATGATTAAGCTGAAAATGAGCGAACTCACATTTTCCGAAAGCGCAATGAAGCAAATTCAAACGGACATGCAATGTCTTGAAAACCGTCAGGAATTAGAACGGTTGAATCGCTATCTTTCCTTGATGGTCGATGAAACATGGACCATCATGGACTATCTCAACGATCCCGACATCATGTTTTTTGATTATCGACGAATTTTAAGCCAATACGAAATTTTGATTCAGGACCAACAATCTTGGGAGGCGCACGTCGGGGATTACAACAAGATCGGATTCGTCTTTTTCAAACAACTAGAAGATATATCGGGGCATCGCCTTACATATTTGGAATATTTACATGCTTCACCCATTCGGGATGAAGCACACATAATGTTGCATTCCGAGGCACCCATGAAATACAATGGCGATCTGTCGCTGTTCATACAAGACATGAAGTTCCTACCCAAAGAGCAAACGACGCT
>JAQVTV010000130.1 GCA_028699855.1 Candidatus Izemoplasmatales bacterium
CTTGTTGCGGCGAGTTGTCATTGGCGAGGGTGATATAATCTCCATTGTGCATGACATCGTCACATAAACGCGTGACCACGTCGGCCTGTGCCCCGATCAAAGCCATCATGCCACCAGGATGCGTTTCAGACAGGGACGCCATAATCTTTGCCCGTTGTGTGACAATCGACACCATATCTTTCAATGACAGCACGCGCGCACCGTATAGAGCGGAATATTCTCCGAGACTATGACCCAAAGCATAATGTTCGCCTTGAAGATTCAACCGTTGCGCTTCATCGAAGATCAGACTCGAAAGCGTCACAATCATCAATGGATCTAGAATTGCATCCGGACACACCCGATCTTTCGCGAGGTATTCCTCCACCAGGTCGATGCCGAGATAATCACCGATCTCACTCACTTTTTTGCGAAAGTGAAGAAAGTGGTCCATAAATGATTGTCCCATGCCCCGCTCTTGACTCCCTTGTCCCGGAAACAGCCACAAGATCTTTTTCATCGCGCATGCAACCGCGGATCATCGAGGGGAATCGAGGCGAACAAAGAAGCGATGATCTCTTGTACGGGCCGGATTTCATGAATCAGTCCCGCGGATTGACCCGCCATGAACGATCCGTGTTCGAGATCTCCGTCGATCACGGCTTTCCTGAGCGAACCCAATGTCATCTTTTCCAATGTTTCACGGTCTACGCCTTGTTCGCTCAGACGGACATAGGTTCGTGCCATCTGATTTTTCAAAACACGAACCGGCGAACCTGCATGTCTTCCAGTCACGATCGTGTCGATATCTTTCGCCTCGATGATCATCTGTTTGTAATTGGAATGAATGGGACATTCTTCTGATGTCAAGAAGAGCGTGCCGCACTGGACGCCTTGCGCACCTAATGCGAATGCAGCCCTCACGCCGCGGGCATCCGCGATTCCGCCTGCCGCAATCACGGGGATCTCCACCGCGTCAACGACTTGCGGCACTAGACACATCGTGGTGAGTTCACCGATATGTCCTCCCGCTTCCGTCCCTTCCGCGATGACCATGTCCGCGCCCGCCTTTTCCAAGCGCTTGGCTTGAGCGGTGCTCGCAATGACAGGGATGACGATGATGCCTGCCTCCTTCCACATCGGAAGATACTGCCCCGGATTTCCTGCTCCGGTAGTGACGGCAAAGACATGTTCTTCAACGACGACCTGCGCAATGTCTTTTGCATGGGGATTCAAGAGCACGATGTTGACAGCGAACGGTTTGTTCGTCATTTGGCGACACAACCGGATTTCATTCCGCACCGTTTCAGCGTCCCATGAACCGGAACCGATGACACCGAGCCCGCCCGCATTCGCCACCGCGGCTGCCAAGCGATGGTCTGCGATATTGGCCATACCCCCTTGAATGATGGGATAATCCAGATTCAAACGTTGACAAATGGTATTCATACGTCCTCCTATAGCGTCAGCAAACATGATCCCCACGTCAAACCAGCACCGAAGCCCACGAAAATGACTTGATCTCCCGACATCAACTCGTCGTTTTCCGCAAGTTCTGCGAAAGCGATCGGGATACTGGCAGCTGAGGTATTACCATATTTTTGGATATTGATGAAGAAGCGATCCATCGGCACATCAAGTGTCTTCGCCGCGTGTTGGATGATCCGCAGATTGGCTTGATGCGGAATGATCTTCTTGATGGTTTCGATGATGATGCGACCCATCCTCAAGAGTTCCTGAATCGTCTCGGAAAACACTTTCGCGGCGAATTGGAACACCTTCTGACCATCCATATGCACCGTGTCATCCACATAGAGAATCTGATCTCCGTCACCGCGGGAAGCGACATTGAAATACGCCACTTTTTGAGGATCATGACACAAAATCATCGCCCCTGCGCCGTCTCCGAACAACACACAGGTGTTGCGGTCGGTATAGTCTGTCACCTTGCTGATGACTTCCGCGCCGATGACGAGCGCATAATGATATGCGCCGCTATTGAGCATCTTGTCTGCGATATTCAACGCGTAGACAAAACCTGTACACGCGGCATTGATATCAAAAGCGATGATGTTGAGATGGTTGAGTCCGAGCTTCATCTGCACCAGCGATGCGACACTCGGCGAGCGTAAATCGGGTGTGAACGTCGCGACAATGATGAGATCAATCTGCGTTTTATCGAAATTTCCTTGTCTGATCGCCGCTTCTGCGGCCTTCGAAGCCAAATCGGATGTGGCTTCCAAAAAGGCGACACGTCGCTCACTGATACCCGTGCGCGATGTGATCCAATCATCCGATGTATCGACGATATGACTCAAATCATCGTTTGTCACAACCAGATCGGGCACATATCTCCCGGTTGCGATGATGCGAAGCGCTCCTTGATGCGTCGCCATGATTATGATTCCTCCTTGTAGTTCCCGATCGCGCGATATCGTTTGAGTCTTCGATTGACACGTTCTTCAGGTTTGATTTGATGCAAGATTCCGAGTTGCTTCCCGATGCTTTCCTTCAAGCATTCGATGGGCGGGATGATGTTTTCATGCCAACACAATTCGCCCTCGGGGATGATTTCATCGATGATTCGGTATGCAAAAAGGTCTTGGGCAGTCAATTTCATCTCGGCGACTTTTTCCTTTGCCAAAGTCGCGTCCTTATATAGGATCGCCGCATATCCTTCGGGAGACAGGATGGAATAGAACGCGTTTTCGAACATCATCAGATAATCAGAGATACCCATGGCCAGCGCGCCGCCACTCCCGCCTTCGGATAAGACCACGGCGATGATCGGCACTTTGACGCGAAAGAGATATTTGATCAAAGAAGCGATCGCCTCAGCTTGTCCCCGAGATTCCGCTTCAACGCCGGGATAGGCACCTGGAGTGTCGATGAGAAACAGAACTGGACGGCCGAACTTGTCCGCCTGACGGACAAGCCGTTCGATTTTCCGGTATCCTTCAGGATGAGGCATGCCAAAACAGTTTTCGATCTTCTCTTCGAGCGTCGTGCCTTTTTCTTCCGAGATAATCGTCATCACGACACCATTGATCGAACCGATCCCGCCACGAATGGCGCGATCATCGCCAAAGCGACGATCCCCGCGCAACTCGATAAAATCGGGTGCCAAGTGCTTGATCACCGTCTGTGCCGTCGGGCGTCGCGGATGGCGCGCACATTGGATGACGGACCACGGATCACGCGTGTTCATATGCTTGACGTCCTTGATGGAATAAGAGAAGTTTCTCTAGTGTGGGTCGGATCTCTGTTCGATTCAACACACAGTCGATCATGCCGTGTTCCGCCATGAAGTCTGCGGTTTGAAAACCATCTGGAACATCTTCCTTGATCGTTTGCATGATCACCCGCTTCCCCGCAAACCCAATCAGTGCGCCTTTCTCAGCGATGATGACATCGCCGAGCATCGCGAAACTCGCACTGACTCCTCCTGTGGTGGGATGCGTCAAAATCGAGATATACAACAAGCCGGCTTCATCGTGCTTCTGCAATAAACCGGCGGTTTTTGCCATTTGCATCAAAGAGAAAATTCCTTCCTGCATCCGTGCGCCTCCCGACGCGGAAATGATGACGAGCGGGATGCCTTCCGAAATCGATAGTTCAATCAACCGCGCCACTTTTTCACCGACCACGGATCCCATACTTCCCATCAGAAAGCGACTGTCCAATGCGCCGATGGCCAGAGGCATTCCCGACAGGGTAGCGTGACCCGATATGAATGCTTCGACTTCGTTCGCAGCTTCTTGTGCAGAGGCCAACTTCTCCTGATAATGAGGAAAATCCAGCGGATTAAGCGAAATCATCTGTGCATGCGTCTCGACAAATGAATTGCGATCGGTAAGCATGTCGATCCGCTCGCGTGCGCCGATTTGAAAATATCCACCGCATGATGGGCAGATGTGATTGTGTTCCTTGATGATGTCCAAGAGGATCATTTCACCGCAAAACCCACACGTGCGCAAAAGGTCTTTCGGATTCTTTGTCGGTGCTGAAATCGACCGTTTGTGACGGTAGC
>JAQVTV010000131.1 GCA_028699855.1 Candidatus Izemoplasmatales bacterium
CGGGGCTCAGGTCTTCACAGAGACGCGCTGCAGCCCTTATGGGGCTTACCGGCAAAGAAGCGGCTTTTGGAAGGCTGCGGACCGGAGGCGGAAAAGGTTACGCGCTCGCGGCCGGAGATTATATCCTCTTTGCGGGCGCGAACGTGCAAGAAGAAGTTGGACTTCGAGGCGCACGGACTTCAGCCCACATGATACGTCCGGATTTCTTCATTGCGGTCGATTGCTCGCCTTGTGCGGACACTTTCGAGAAATCGGAAGTCGGAGGAACCCTCGGCAAAGGATTCATGATTCGCTTCTATGATCCGCGGTGCATCATGCATCGTGGTGTCGCGCGTTTTGTGGAGGAGACGGCACGGAAGCACCAAATCCCATTTCAATACTACAAGTCTCTTGGTGGGACCGATGCGGCAGAAGTTCAATTGGCGAATGATGGCGTGCTCGTCTGCACTATCGGCATGCCGGCACGTTACATCCATTCCACCACATCCATGATCCACATCGATGATTATCATGCGGTTAAGAACATCATCCTTGCGCTGATATCAGAAATCGATCTTCACAAGATCGCCGAAATCAAACATAACGGTTGATCTGTAGATATATTCTTATGAGACCGCCAAAGGCGGCTTGGAAAGGAAGATAAAATGAATAAAAACACAATGAGCAACAAGGAACGGATCCGTGAGATGACTTTGTTGGCGATGTTTATCGCCATCATCGCCATGTTGGGTTTGATTCCGAACCCAGCGATTCCCGGGAGTTCCATCGGTTTTGTCAAAATCGGCCCCAATATCGAGGCGACGTTCATCCACATCCCCGTCATCATCGGGGCAGCTTTGATGGGTCGAAGGAACAGCATCTTGATCGGTCTTGCTTTTGGCGTCATTGCAAACATCGCGGCTTTCGTCTATGCGAGCCCATTCTTCGTCTATCCGTGGGTAGCGGTTCTGCCACGGCTGGTGTTCGGATTCATCATCTATGATTTCACGATGGTGTTCCGAAAACTGATCAAAAACGCATATATTGCCTATGCCGTCAGTTTTTTGTTGTTGACACTGATTCATACGTTGCTGGTTCTGACTATGCTGTGGACATCCTTCGCTATCGTGATGAACCAACCGCTTTTTGAGTCGTTCGGAGCCTATGTGACATTTCTTATCACCTACAATGTTCCTATTGCCGGATTGATCGAAGCGGGCTTCGCTGCCGCAGTGGGCGGAACGATTTTTGTCCGTATTGCGCGCTATTATCATTCTCAAGGAGAAGAACAAGAAATCGAGGGGTAAGAGATGATCGCATTGATTGATATTGGCAACTCGACCATTGCTATCGGTCTTTCCGAAGACCGTGAAAACTTCAGGAAGATTTATCGCATCAACACTGAAAAGTACAAATCTGCCGATGAGTATTCGCTGACACTCAAACCTTTGTTGGAAGGGGTCGAACGTGTCGTGATTTCCTCGGTTGTACCGGAATTGAACGAAGTCTTCCGCGAATATTTTTATGAGGCGCATCGGATCACGCCGCTTTTTTTGGCATCAGGCATCAAAACCGGTATCCGGATCCATGCGGATAACCCTCGTGAAGTCGGAGGCGATTTGATTGCCAACAGCGTGGCCGCAACCCAAATATATGCAGCGACATGTCTGTTGATCGACCTTGGCACTGCCACGACATTCACGTATCTCGAGGATATGAACCTCAAAGGTGTGGTCATCGCTCCGGGTTTGACAACGAGTCGCAACGCCTTGATCACGAAAACGTCGCTTTTGCCTCAGGTCGATCTCGAACCGCCGACCAAGGTTTTGGGGACGAATTCGACCGATGCCATCAAGTCCGGGCTGATATTCGGTCACGCGGCGATGATCGACGGCATGATATCCAGAATCAAGAACAAGGTGAAGAATCCTCAATTGACCGTTGTGATGACGGGGGGACACGCCCGATTGCTTCATCCTTTTCTCAGCGAGAAGCCGATACTGGATGAAGCGTTGATTCTCAAAGGTCTCTTGTTGATTGAAAAACTGAATCCACCGAGATTGACGACTTAGGATGACAGCGGGTTGAATGCGCCCTGACTGTGCATTTTTCTATTGATCTATGGTACAATATGGGCACATGTGGGGTGAAGGCATGAAAAGGCTGCTTTTAATCGATGGCAACAATCTATTATTTCGTTCATATTATGCGACTGCGGCTTCCGGTAATTTGATGCAGAACAGCCAAGGCGTTTATACGAACGGCATCTATGGCTTTGTAATGGCCATTGAGTCGATTCTCAAGATGGAATTTACGCATCTCATGGTTGCGCTCGATGCACCCGGAAAAACCTTGAGGCATGAGCGTTATCCCGAATATAAAGGCACCCGGAAAGAAACGCCCGAACCACTTGTGATGCAGTTTCCGCTCATGAAAGAGTATTTGGCTGCAGCCAATATCATGCATCAGGAAAAGCAACCCTATGAGGCCGATGACCTCATAGGCTATGCCTGTAAGCACTTCAAGGATTATTTTTCGGAAATCCTCATCATCAGCAATGACCATGATTTGATGCAACTCATCGACGAGAATGTCCATCAACTCGTTTCCAAGAAGGGCTTGAGTGAAGCCAAGCGATATACCATGGATGTGATGAAGGAAGAGCTGGGCATCCGCCCGGACCAGATGCCGGATTATAAAGGCCTGTGTGGTGATCCTTCAGACAATATTCCCGGTGTCCCGGGCATCGGTGACAAAACAGCGGTGAAGTTGCTTCAAGAATATGACACCTTGGAAAATGTGTTGTCACATGCCGAGGAAATGAAAGGAAAACTCCGGGAGCGCTTGCTTGAATTCAAAGACCAGGCGCGTTTTTCCAAAGAACTTGCGACTATCGCCGTCGATTTTCCCTATGAATTGAAACCCGATGATCTCGTGTATCACGAGCCGGAAGTCGACCAAATGGTGGCTTTCTATCAAAAAATGGAATTTCAGTCGTTTATCAGACGGCTTCAAAACAAGAAGAAACCGGTTCAGCCGGTAATGATTCACGTGGCCACCATCGAAGATGATGAAGCCATAAAACGGATTCTCACTTCTCCCATGGCCATCCATCTCGAACTCTACGGGACGAATTATCATACTGCGCAAAAACTCGGTATCGCTTTGGTTGGCGCAAAAGGAAGCGGGTTCGTGCCGTATCGTATCTTCCAAAAGAGTCGGATACTGCAAGCATGGTTCGAAGACGCGGATGCCCACAAATACGTATTCGATGCCAAACAACTCCAAGTTGCCTTGATGTGGGATCGTTTTGTGGTAAAGGGGATCGTCTTTGATCTTAAGTTATCCGCCTATCTTGTCAACCCGAATCTCACGCGTGAGGATTTCCGCGGAGTGAGCGGAAATTTCAGCGCTGATGTGCCCGATGATGATGAGGCCATTTATGGCAAAGGCGCAAAATACCAGTTACCTGATGATGAGATCTATATCTCTCATGCACTCAAGAAGGCCCAGACCATCTATCAGCTGAAAACGGATTTGAGTGAAAAGAACCAGGCGTTCGGTCAAGATCGGCTTCTACAAGAAATCGAGTTGCCGTTATCAGAGGTTTTGGCCCAAATGGAGTATCTCGGCATCATGGTTTCCGAACCCATACTCGATGAGTTCGGCAGTGATTTGATGCGACGAATCGAGACGTTGACATCCGAGATTCATGAACTCTCAGGTCAAGATTTCAACATCAACAGTCCCAAGCAACTCGGAACCATCTTGTTTGAATCTTTGGGATTGCCCTATCAAAAACGAGGCAAGACCGGATATTCGACCGATATATCGGTGTTGAACCAATTGCGAGGTTTTCACCCCGTGATTGACAAAATCATCGTGTATCGGACGTTGACGAAACTCTATGGTACGTATTACGAAGGATTGAAGACGGCACTCAAATTGAAGGATGATGGCCGGATTCACACCATCTATAAACAGACTTTGACGCAAACCGGACGACTTTCCTCAGTGGATCCGAATCTT
>JAQVTV010000132.1 GCA_028699855.1 Candidatus Izemoplasmatales bacterium
TGCGGACGGCTTTTATAGCTCGACGGTGGTCCGACACGGCGTGTTCGAAGATGCGCGTTTGCTGGAGATCGATTATACCGGGTATTATGACGGGATCGAGGGGCTTCATGGCGAAGCCTTGGTGGCTGCACTCAGAGGCATCATCCAACACGACATCGAAAGAAAGTCGTATGCGGAAGCCCGACAGATCCTTCAAGATGCGGATGTCCATCCGGATTATGATGACAAAGTCCTGACCATCTATTCGCGGGACGCAGTACCGAGGATTTGGGATGAAATCAGTTGGCATCGCGAACACGTGTGGCCGAACTCCCGTCTTGGCGTTCCGAGAGTTACGAACACGGAGCGCAACATCGCTTCGGATTTGCATAATCTTCGCGCCATTGTCCCATCCATCAATTCATCCCGAAGCAACAAGGTCTTCACGACTTCCACGACGAGCGACACCTACGATCCCGGAATTCTGGACCAAGGAGATGTGGCGCGGATTTTGTTCTATATGGTGATTATGTATCCCGAGCTATCTTTGGTGAACGAGATCCTGCCGAACGATCCCGAGACGAATTATACGCCAGAGGGGGCGAAAATGGCCGTATTCAACGATTTGCTCTTGTGGCATCGCGTGGATGAGGTCGATATGTTCGAACACCAACGGAATGAAGTCATCTACCAAAATCAGAACAATCGGAACCCCTTCATCGATCATCCCCATCTCGTGGCTTTGATATGGATGGATGCGTATGATCGCGCATTTGATCGGGATCAACCCTAAAGCATATGCATGCGACGGATCCATTCTCGGAAGTGAGAAGTTTGATGGTCGAACGCCAGTTGCTTGCCCGGGGTATTCAGGATCAACGGGTGATCGAGGCGATGCTTCACGTGCCGAGGCATCTGTTTGTGCGCGAGGAGTTTTCATCCATCGCGTATCATGATACGCCTCTGCCCACCGCGCTCGAGCAGACGATCTCTCAGCCGTATATGGTCGCACTCATGAGTGAAGCGCTGGAAGTGGAGCCGGATGACCGGGTGCTCGAGATTGGGACCGGCAGCGGCTATCAGACTGCGGTTTTGGCATGCTTGGCTCGAGAAGTCTATACGATCGAGCGTCATGGCGTCTTGCAGGAAGGTGCCATCGCCACCCTTTCAAAACTCGGATATCATCATATCCGTTTTCTTGTGGGCAACGGCACCCATGGCTGGAAGGAACACGCATTGTATGATCGGATCATCGTGACCGCGGCCACACGGCATATACCTGAGGCTTTATGGACGCAACTGAAAGAGGGGGGCATCATGGTCATTCCCGTCGGTGGAAGCATGTATCAGGAACTGATCCAAGTCACGCGTGTGGACGGCCAAAAAAGCATCAAGGAGATTTGCCCATGTCGTTTCGTCCCGCTCATCGACTCGAATTGAAGAAAGCATGATTCAATACATGCGCTAACATCGACTTCAAGCGTTTTCCGTTCATTATTTTGTTGAAATTTTACAAGGTTTTTGATATGATGGTCTGTGAAAGCGAGTGATGATAATGGATCCCATGATACATGTCGATGACATCACGAAAACGTTTCGTTTGTCACGCAAGCAACAAAAAATCGAGCACACCTCCGATCGGATCAAAGTCGCGGTCAACCATCTTTCATTTTCCGCCTATCCGGGAGAGATTTATGGATTGCTGGGGCCGAACGGCGCAGGCAAAACGACGTGTCTGAGGTGCATTTCCACCTTGATACAACCGGATTCGGGTTCCATCACCGTCCACGGGCATTCCGTTCAGGATGACCCGGATGCGGTGAGAAAAGAAATCGGGTTTTTGACCAGCGATCTCAAGTTGGAAGACTTTTTCACACCGAATTATCTCTTCGACTATTTTTCCAGGTTGCACGGGGTCGATCCCGAGGTGAGCCAAGCGCGCAAAAAGAGTCTTTTTTCCCGTTTCGGGATTGACAAGTTCGCGGAAGTCAAAGTCGGCGAACTCTCCACGGGCATGCGTCAAAAAGCGCAAATCGCCATCTCTTTGGTGCACGATCCCAAGGTCATCGTATTCGATGAACCCACCAACGGCTTGGATGTGTTGACGGCAAAAGTGGTGACCGATTACTTGAAGGAACTCCGCGATGAAGGCAAGACCATCATCGTGTCGACGCATATCTTTTCCTTGGTCGAAAAGATTTGCGACCGTGTCGGCATTATTTTGAACGGTACGTTGAAAAAGACGCTCCTGCTCGGCGATCTCGTCAAAAACGAAGAAGATCTGGAAAATCTGTTTTTCGATCTTGTTCAGGAAGAAGCGGGTGAAGCGTGATGAAAAATATTCTGACCATATTCAAAAAAGAATGGGACCGCGTGATCAAGGACAAACGACTCGTGATGAGCGTCATGATCCTTCCGGGACTGATGATCTTTCTCATCTACTCGTTCATCGGTAACGCGACGACGAGCATGATGCAGCCGGATGATGCCAATGTGGCGATTGTCAATGCACCTCAAAGCTTCATTAATTTATATGAGAGCGTGGAAGACCTGGAAATCCTCAACACGGTATTTGTGGAGGAGAGTTCAGAAGAACTCTATGTCGGGCGGATCGATGAGGGCAATTGGGATGTGTGGATCGTCTTTGACGATGATTTTGAGACCTATGACGGGACAGGTGACAAGCCGGGCGTCAGGGTCTACTTCAATCCCAATAACAGTCAATCCCAGTCGGTATACAACCGCTTCTCGGGATACCTCTATCAATACCAGAACGCATTGAGTTTGGCATTATATGGAGACACCACTTATTTCGCGATGGATATCGACAACACGGAAATCAACCAGGATATCATCGCCGGGCGCATGTTTTCCATGATCTTGCCGATGCTCGTCATCATGTTCTTGTTTTCGGGCGCGATGTCGATCGGTCCGGAGTCGATCGCCGGAGAGAAAGAGCGCGGCACGATTGCGACTCTTCTGATCACGCCGGTCAAGCGAACCGAGATCGCCATCGGCAAAGTCTTCAGCCTTTCGGTTTTATCGCTGATATCGACGATATCATCATTCATCGGTATCATCGCCTCGTTCCCCAAGTTGTTCGAGATGGAAGGCATCGACTCCTCGATTTATGGGGTCGGAGATTATGTGATGTTGCTTTTGTTATTGTTTTCGACCGTGTTCGTGATCGTCGGGATGATTTCGATTCTGTCGGCGTACGCGAAAAACTTGAAAGAGGCGGGCACATTGATCGTGTTCGTCTATATCGCAACAATTCTTGTGGGTGTGACATCGATGTTTTCCGAGAGTGCCGATTCCCGCTTTGTGATGTATCTGATTCCCATCTATAACAGCGTGCAAACGATGAAGGCGATCTTCACCTTTGAAACCGGGGTCCTGACTTACTTGTTGGTGTCGATTGGTGCCAATATCGTCTATGCCGGTATCTTGATCTTTATTTTGAACAAGATGTTTCAGAGTGAACGGATCATGTTCGCGAAATAAACATAAAAAAGCCGGAGTCATCCGGTTTTTTTGTGGAGTTTCATATAAGAATTGAGTCCATATTTGATATAATGAAATCAATCGATAGACGAAATGAGGTAAATCGCAATGAAAAAAAAGATATTTTTATGTCTTTCCGTCTTCAACATCATCCTCTACCTGGCCATGAAGTCGATTTGGTCGGGAATCGAAGGGATGTTTGGCGTCAGCTGGCTTCAATTTCTGTTATTGGGATTATTGGTAGCTCAAGTCGTCACTTTTTTGATCTTCATCATGATATCAAAACCGCTCGCGTGGCCGACATGGGTGGTGGGTGGACTATCGATCCTCTCAACCATTGTCTTGGGGTATATGCTCTATCTCGGCATCGGGTCGCTTAGATACATCCTCAGGAGTTTCGTTTTATACACATTATGGGCGTTATGTATCTGGTTGTTCTATCTCATCGTCCGGCGCGGACTCCGGTTGGGTTCGAAGCGGCAACGCGCTGTGAAAATCACTCTGGTATCATTTTTCA
>JAQVTV010000133.1 GCA_028699855.1 Candidatus Izemoplasmatales bacterium
AGGAATGAGTATCCGCTTCGCGCCCACGATTTCCTTGTCCACACCGCCGTCAAAGAAAAAAGTCACATGGGCATATTTCTCCGTTTCTGCGATGCGCAGTTGCTTCTTTCCGAGATTTGAGATATAATCTGCGAAAGTATCCGTCAAATCGTTCAGTTGAAAGGCCAACGGGCCCTTCACCGAATCGGCATATTTCATGGTGGAGACAAAGAAGATGTTCTCCGGGCCGTGCGTCGTATCAAGCAAAGGCGCAGCCGATGGATTGGAGTAGGCAGTGCCGATCTCGATTGCGCGATCCGGACGGAAATTCGCAAAAATGATGGCGTCGTTCGTCTCGATCTTGCCTTCGGGTTCCACCACGAACGGGATGACGAACTCGTCGACAACTCCATGTTCGTAAGAATCTTGGATTCCCGCGGTAGCGGAAGGATAATGCGGTGCCTTCGAAAAAGTCATCGCGTCGTAGGCAAGTTGAATGCGATTCCAGTTTTTATCGCGATCCATCGCGTAGTATCGTCCCGAAACCGTTGCGATTTTTCCGTATTCATGAGCGTTCATATCGGATTCAAGCGCTGATACATATGTGATCGCCGACTGCGGCGGCACATCGCGTCCATCCAAAAATGCGTGAAAATACGTGTGATCTACGCCGTGGGCTTTCGCCATCTGGATCAAAACTTTGATATGGCGAATATGCGAATGGACTCCGCCATCCGACAACAAACCAAAGACATGCAATTTGGATTGATGCTTCTTCACGTGTTCGAATGCCTGCAAATACGCAGGATTCTGAAGAAACGATCCATCTTTGATCGCGACATTGACGCGCGTCAGGGATTGATAGACAATCCGTCCCGCGCCGAGATTCATATGACCGACTTCACTGTTGCCCATCTGCCCTTCCGGGAGGCCGACGGCTTCCCCCGAAGCTTCAAGATAAGTCCATGGAAATTCTTCAAATAATAAATCGAGATGGGGCTTTCGAGCCATGTGAAACGCATCTCCCGGACCACGGTCGCCAAAGGCGAACCCATCGAGCACCATCAATACTATCGGTTTTTTCATTCTGTCACCTCTAACCGTTGCTATTATACTATAAAACTCATCATTATGAAAGCAGAATGAGTTCCTTGTAAGCCTTTACATCTTTAAGAAAGGACACGCAAATATTCCTTGATTTGATATAATGATAGTGAGGTGGTCACATGGCTCAGACAAAACTCGAAAAACTCGAAATGATTCTCAGACAACAGGAAGCGAAGGGACAGATCAATTACGTCGTTCCTGATCTTTGGAATGCGTGGAACTACCCCGAAGCGCATTTCCGAAGACTCCCCTCGCATGAACTGCTCGTCAATCCCTACCACTTCTACCGCTCTTTAATCACGGATTTCTTTTTGCCTCAATCCCAACCGAATACCGATTACCTCACATCCTTGTCCAAGCAATCGAAAAACCCGATCGGACCTGGAGAACAAGGAGGGGATTGGGTTCAAAGTTCGGTGCTCTATTCGACGATGATCCGCACATCCGCGAGTTGGGATCACGACAGATCGTTTTCGCTCGATGCCGTCAACTTCGACCAAATGAAGGAAACCGGTACCTTTGTCAAAATGCTTGCGCTCCTCCCCATGATTCGAAAACTCGGCGTCGACACCATTTACCTCTTGCCTTTATCGCGTTTTTCTTTGAAAGATAAGAAGGGGGATTTGGGTTCGCCGTACGGCGTCGCATCTTTCTTCGATCTCGATCCGAATCTGAAAGAGCCGATGACCGGATCGGAAATGACGCTCAAAGAAGAGTTCCAGGCGTTCGTTGAAGCGTGCCACATTCTAGGCATGCGCGTCACGATCGATATCATTCCGCGCACGAATGCCGTCGAAAACGACCTCATCCGCGATCATCCCGACTGGTTCTACTGGATCAAGGCCGAAGATCTCCCCAAATATCAGGTGCCGAAAGTCCCGGGTCTGCCGGACACTCTGTCCCCCGAGCCCAAATACATGAAACAAGTCTATGAAAGCGATGATGTTCAACGCCATATCGCCCTCTTTCAAACCAATCCTCAAACCGCAGATCCCGAATTATGGAAAAAGATCCACAGCGAAGCAACAGATATATCCGCAGCCATCAAGACACACTATGGCTTGCAAATCGCTCCCGCTTTCTCGGATCATATCAATGATGTCCAACCTCCTTGGACCGATATCACGTTTTTCCGGATGTATCTCGACCATCCCGCTGCCAACCGCGCTTTCCTGACCGATCCCGATGTGAAACCATATATTCTTTTCGACACCATTAAAGCCAACCTCTTTCCCGGAAAGAAACCCAATCAGGCTTTATGGACGTTGTTGGCTTCGATTATCCCGTACTATCAAGCCCAATTCGGCATCGATGGCGCGAGGATCGATATGGGCCATGCCCTGCCCAAACCGCTATTGAAGATGATCATCGAGCAAGCACGTGCCAACGATCCCGATTTCGCCTTCATCGCTGAGGAACTCAATCCCGACAACGCTCAAACCGCCAAGGAACTCGGCTACAACGTCATCATCGGCAACGGGTTTTGGATGCAGCCCCGGATCTGGGAGAAAAAATATCATCAGTTCGTCTATAACGCACCCGACATCGCTTTGCCGATGTTCGCCTGCGCTGAAACCCATGACACGGCCCGCATCGCTGCCAGAGACGGCGGAAAAGTCCTCGCCCGCATGGCGACGATCTTTAATATGCTTCTGCCCAACCTCGTCCCCTTCATCAATTCGGGACAGGAAGTCTACGAAACCCAGCCGATGAATACCGGCATCGATTGTACGGACAAAGACCGTTTCAACTTGCCTCAATCTGATTTGTTCTATGGCAAGCTCGCGCTGTTCGATGCCTATGCCTTCCATTACATTTCTCCCGATCGCTGGGAACTCATCGACCATCTCGCCGGAGTCCGAGAGATTCGCTCACGATGGTTGAATCATCTGATGAATCCCGAACACTATGTTCCCTTGTACTTTGACACCTTCGATTCACCCTTTATCGGTGTGAGCTACTTTGATCCCGACAGCCGGAAATGCCTCATCGTGGTCGCCAATACCGATCCCTATCATAGTCATTCCTCCAGCGCTTCGCTTGAAGCCTTGCGCGCAGGCTCGATGAATGCCAACCTCTCAGGCAACCTCGTCTACGCCACCTACGAATTCGGCAGAGAATACAGCGATTTTTCACCCGATGGCAGAATCAGACTGCATCTCGGCCCGGGCGAAGTCAAAATCATTGAACTATAAGACAAGGACCGCATCGAATGGATGCGGTCCTATATTTTTCTCACGTTAACGATCATGTGTGATTGATTTTTTTATAGAAATCGGGTCAGTTCTCATCCATCATCGCAGATGCTTTCAGCGCTCGATCGTTTCTTTGTTCAACTGTCTGAAAATATTCATGATCAACGAGAGGATGATGACATAGATGGCCACTTCGATCGGCATTTTCAGAATCCGGACGGGAAGATAAGCCCAATAGGAAACCTGATCACGAAACGCCAGAAACAAAGGCGTGATTCCTAATGAAACGATCATATAGAGCGCCATCACCACAAAGAGCAGTTTCGTACCGTCCTGCACCTTTTTTTGCCGAAAATACACGATGACATTCACCAATCCCGTCGCCACCACACCCAAAGCGCTCATACCCAGAAGCAGAAATTTCTCCGTTTCACCCAGCGTTGGCGAATGGATGCGATCGATATTGAACACATAGACAAATATCGCCACCATAAACACAAGCAACAGGCTGTTGTTCAACCAAAAAAACACGGTACGCGCATGAGGAAACTTCATCCGAAACAACCATCCCGGCAACCATCCGTAAATGGCCGCATTCAAAGTGAATATCGGATGGAAGGTATAACTGAAGATTGGGGCTCCGATGAGAAATATGCCCAATATGTCCTGCACGATGCCCGCCATGACTCCGACCAAAGGAC
>JAQVTV010000134.1 GCA_028699855.1 Candidatus Izemoplasmatales bacterium
TGGCTCGAAGCGATTCTTGTTTGGATGGAATCCAACGAAGCGTGATAACCGTGATGAAGGCTTGTGGGAATGGGGAGGTAATCTCGTCGTTCACGAGTTGAAGCAACGACCTGATGGATCGCTGGCTCAAGTAATGCCTGAGGGTTATCGAGATCAATTCACCCAACTCCTGTATGTCCATGACGCGTTCATTGGAAAGCAGGGCAAAGCCACATTCAGCCCGATTCACATACCCTATCCAGAAACCTATCTTCTGCAGACGAGCATTGTGTTCGACCGCGATGTGAGCCATGCAGGCATCGCACTACGTTTCGATGCGGAGACAGATGATTCATATTGGTACATAATTGAACCGAGATCAAATCGTTTGGTTTTTGATCGTTTTCCCAATGACGCATGGCATTTCATGAACTTCCATGGATTGGAAAAGTACACACCGCTCATTCCGGGAAGTACGGTTCAGATTGAAATCATCGTCGACGGCGACATAGCCGTGTGTTACCTTAACCAGAAAGCGGTTTTGTCCACACGTATGCACCTGAATCCCGGAAAACCGCTCGCATTGGTATCAATCAATGGCAGAACACGTTTTGAAGAATTGAAGATTTTCACTTTGGGAGGTCGATCATGATTACATTCAAACGATTATTGCTCATCCTATTCGTGATTTTCACGGTAATGATCACACACGCATGCGCACAAGAACCTGTCGTACCCGAATTAGAAGCTATCAGCATTTATGATGTTTCGCGAGACACCGCTTATCCCTTGCTAGAGGGGCATGCGACTTATCGCGCTCAGCATGGCTATACATTGAAACAGGAACAAGGATATAACCACTGGTACTATTATGCGGGCTCAGGAATCGACAACCTCAAATTGATGCGCCTCAAGAATGAAATGTGGGTCCATGGCAGCGCAACGATCTATGATCGACTGCTTCATCCGACTGACGACACCGCAGTCGCGCGTGTCTTCATCGCTCCCGAGAGCGGAGAAGCAACCGTCTACGGCACAATCAGAATGTTTGAAGAAGCGACGGGATCGGTCAAGATTTCTATTTATCACAATGAGACTAAAATCTATCCTGAAACCGGGGAGCGGATGATGAATGGCCACGATACCACAGGGTATTTTCACCGTCATCAGATCCAGCTTGTAACAGGGGATCGTCTCACTTTTCTCGTAGAAACAGATGATGGTACCAGTGGGCATGTCTCCTGGAATCCAGTGGTGGATTATCTCAATCAAGAAGAAGAATATCTGCATTATGCGATGACGGACTATGTCGGAGATGTGCATCCTTATTACGATAATGGCAAGCTGTACATGTATTATTTGGCTCTCGACGGAAACTTTTCCTCATCGCTCGCGATATCTCAGGATATGGTCACATTCACCGATCAGACACTCGAGACAACTCGGTTGAATGCACCAGGGAGTTTCTATTACGTATTGGGTGTCACCCGAGAAGGGGGCTACTATTATTCTTTTTACGGTGAAGGAAAAAATGTCGGCAGCTCCCGCAGCACGGATCTTATCCTTTGGGAAAGCGGTATCGTTTGGGACGAAGAAACGTATGAGAAACTCTATTCTCCCTCAAGCAATTATCCGGCAGGGACACGAGATCCTTACGCATACTTCAATCCTGATCTGAACAAATATCATATCGTGGCGACAGGCTATCGCGCGAATGAGCATTATCCCTGGAGTAATACCACGGGTTATGACGCCTACATCGTTCTCTATACCTCGACAGGTCCCTCTCTGGCAGAGTGGGAAAAAAACCCTGTGACCGGACGTGCGGGATACCATCGCCCGTTGCTTCATTTCGGAGATTGGGTCAATCATCCAGAGATAGGTGACCCCGAATGTCCCCAGATTGTTCAAATAGGCGATTATTGGTATATTTTGGCCTCGCTCGCAGGTCGCGGAGGCGACCATTGGGTGGGGAGACCTTCCTATTGGATCGGCGATCCCGGAGTGGATATTCTTGATGTAGATTGGCAAAGCCGGATCGGTGACGAGCATTTCCTTGACGGTGAGGACTTATGTGCCGCACAAATCGTGGAGATTGAAGGCAAGCATTACTTGTTTGGATGGATTACCCAGCGCAATGTATCGGGCGGATGGGGTGGCACATTGAATTTGATCCGTGAAGTGTATCCCGATGAAGATGGTAGATTGTTCGTTCGCCTCGAGCCTGAATTGATCGCCAAGATCAATGCGGGCAAGATCATCGACTTGGCGGAAATACCAGTCAATACCACCGCTGGCTTCGCTTACGGAGAGGGCATTTACAGCGTCAATTCCATCGCCTCACAAAATGGCTACGACCATTATGCAAGACTCGATATGCCCGGCACCTACGGTCGCACATTCATCGAAATTGAAGGGAATGTGAATGCTTTATCCGAGGCTATGGGTATTACGATTTCCAATAACCAAGATGTAGAAATCGGTATTCGCCAGCGTCTCGGGCAATGGGAAATCTTTTTGAAAAACGCCGGGGTAAACGGAAAAGTATCTGCGACTCAAGCGATTGAGATTGACGCCTCGGGCGATGTCAACATCCAGATTGTCATCGAAGGGAATGTCGCAGAAGTGTTCGTGGATGGTCGATACGCATTGGCTGCTCGCGCAGGAATGTCATTATCGGATGATGTCGGTATCAGCGTCTTTGCGGCAGGATTAGAGACTTCGATCAAGACGATGAGTGTCAATCATCTGACAAGTCGGTTAGATTATGGATACTAGGAGGATCGAGATGACACACTTGAAACGATGGATTTTGATGGCTTTGTTCGTGATGGGGGTATGTCTCGTCTCGGAGGTATCTGCCGATAGCGATGTCACGGTAGTGTATGCACCCGACCTATCAGAGCTCGCCTATGGAGAGCGTCTTCCGGATGAATTGTTTGTTGAAGGAGAAGGTTTCATCAGCGATGGCAACGGCGGACTGATTTCGACGACTGATAATGAATACAATGCCATATATTTTGGGACCGCGTTACGTCAATTCCACTTTCATGCGGTCATGGAACCTCAAGTGCCGAATCAATCGATCGTTGGCGGTTTGTCGTTTAAAACCTTCTCATTTGATGAGGGCAAAAGGATGGATTTGGCAATTACGACTGGAACTCAGGACAAAAGCATCCTGATATATGCCTTCGGGATGTTGTTGGCCGATAACAGGAACGAAAACCAAGGCGGTCTCGGTGGTTTAGATCATTTCAACACCACTGATCCTGTCGTCATCGATTTGTATGGAGACCGGAATTATTACGCCGTATTTATCAATGGCGAGTTGGTGATTGAGACTATTCTCCCGTTGGAAGGTACTGGTGTGTTTGGTATTCGGGCACAAAACAGTTTAGTCCGATACAGCGATATATCCATCACAACCTTGGGGGATACCTTGCTGGATGGCAGAGACCGTTATTATCCCGAAACATTTGAAACCATGAATATCGATGCTCCCAAGACGAGCTTCCACCAAGATGAAGTCGTGAATGTGAGCGTGAGATTAGAGCCCGAGGGAAAAGCGTACGAAGATGTACGCTGGTATCTTGATGATGTCTTGATTCAGGGAGCGAATTCGCTGACTTTCGATCAGAAGATTTCATCCATAGGTTCATATGAACTGAAAGCTGTGGTCGATCGCCAACAAACCAAGATCCAGATCACAATCACAGAATCGTTGGATCCGATTGAGGAACCCATCGATGACACTCCATTGCCCCTGTGGGCGATCATATCGATCGTTTCAGGTGGAGTGATGGTTCTTGGAGTCGGCATCTTGATTTTCATGAAATACCGGATAAAAAAATAGACGCCTGAAATGGCGTCTAGATTTTTTTGATGGAATCTCTCATGACGAGAAATGGTTTGATGACCTCATGTCTTGTAGGCTGATCGTATTCTTTGATGCGGCTGAATACGAGATTGGCAGCGGTCGTTGCGATGTCATGCAA
>JAQVTV010000008.1 GCA_028699855.1 Candidatus Izemoplasmatales bacterium
ACGATAACTTTTCGAGATCCCGCGATCACTCATCGTGATCGTGATTTGATGAAGGGCCTCGGGAAGCAGTGTCCAAAAATCCCAGTTGTTTTTCGCGCTTCTCAGATTGGTTTCGGGATCTCGTTTAACGGCCCGGTTCAAATCCGGGAATCGCATCGGATCACGGATGAAAAACACGGGGGTATTGTTTCCGACGAGGTCCCAGTTGCCATCTTCGGTATAGAACTTCATGGCGAAACCGCGGATATCTCTTTCGGCATCTGCCGCGCCCCGCTCTCCGGCAACGGTCGAGAAGCGGACAAACATCTCCGTTTTCTTCCCGATTTCGGAAAAGATTTTGGCTTTCGTGTATCGCGTGATGTCATGAGTGACGGTGAAAACGCCGAAGGCCCCCGATCCTTTCGCGTGCATCCGCCTTTCGGGAATGACTTCACGATCAAAATGAGCGAGTTTTTCTAAATACCATACATCTTGTAAGAGAAGTGGGCCTCTTTTGCCTGCGGTCATCGAGTTCTCATTGTCATAAACAGGTGATCCAACTGCATTGGTCAGTTTCTTATCATCATTTTTTGACATATCCATTCTCCTCTCCTTATTATGCTTCTTAAACCCATTATACCTTGTAATCATTATTAATGATATGGCTTGGAGAGAAACGGGTATCGCTCAGGTTTTTGACATCAATCTTCGATCAAGATCAGATCTTGGAGAGTTTTTCTACGTTTGGGTCGTGGCTGTGGTGCATGGGTATAACCCAGACTGATGATCAACCTGATGCGTTGATTCTTGGGGACCTTAAACTGAGATCGCACCGCTTTTTCATCGAACCAACCTACGATGCATGACGATAGACCGAGTTCGGTAGCGGCCAAGGTGAGATATGATGCGGCGATTCCGATATCAATTTGGGTAAAGTCTTGGTCCTTGAGTTGATTACCGATAGAAGTCATCAAGGAAGGCTTCGCTTCGAGGATGACGATCATCGCTCCGGCCAAACGATTGAATGGTTGCATACACCGGCTCAAGGCAGCGACCGATTCCGGTTTTGTCACCACAATAAATCGCCAAGGTTGGCCATTGCACGCTGATGGAGCCAGTCGAGTCGCCTCAAGGCATCGTGTGATGAGATGCTTCTCTATAGGTGTGCCGTCGAAATTGCGACAACTCTCACGTTTTTCAATCAGATCAAAATAATCCATAGGGACAACGCTCCTTTTCGACATCGGTCGATGATGAATGATATTCATCTATATGACATCATATAGCTTGATGCCTGATTACTATGATTGTATCATGGATGTTATTTTGAGTCCACATGGGATGCGAATACCCTAGGTATCGGTGAGAATGCCCATGTTCTAAGAATCTTATGAAGTTTATCAGAAATTGTGATACAATATATTCACGATTCATGATCATCACTAGATGTGTATCATGGATTGATTTTACATGCGCGGAGGTTTAAGATGTCCTATTTGGTTATTGGAGTTATCGTGATCACGGTCGCGTTTCGTGTGTTCGTCGAAACGTTGAACTATCGTCATCGCAACACAAGTTTGCCAGACAATGTGAAAGAGCTTTATGACGAGCAAAAGTATGCTTCATGGATGCAATACACGATGGAGAACTTTCGCTTGGGCATCATCAAAAACGGGATCTTTGCGGTGATTTGGGTAAGTTTGTTTTTGAGTGGCTTCTTTGGCGTTTTGGAGCAATCTGTTTACAATCTCACACCATTCTTGACATTTCAAATCGTGATATTCGTTTGGTGTTGCTATGTCATCACTTTAGTGATCAACACGCCTTTCGCATATTATCGTACCTTTGTGATTGAAGAAAAGTACGGCTTCAATAAGACATCAAAAGGATTGTTTTTCTTTGATATATTGAAAAGCCTTGTGTTGATCAGTCTTCTGGGCGGAGCGATTGTTTTGGGTTTGGCGAGTTTGTTCATCACTTTCGGTGATCGGTTGGTTGTGTTGTTGGCGATCAGTTACGGTGCGATTATTGTGGGAACCTTGTTGGTCTTTATGCTCAACGGCGTTTTTATTCGCGCCTTCAACAAGCTCAAACCGATTGAAGATGGCTCATTGAAGCTCAAGATCAATGAACTCGCAAAGCGATTGGGATTTTCCATCAAACGCATCTATGTCATGGATGCATCAAAACGCTCGACAAAGCTCAACGCATTTTTTACAGGGCTTGGGAAAACACGGGAAGTCGTGCTGTATGACACGTTGATCGCGAAGTTGACGGAAGAAGAGATACTGGCGGTGCTGGCCCATGAACTGGGGCATGCGACGCACAAGGATTCATGGAAACTCTTGCTTCGTCAAGATTTTCTTTTTGCGGTATATGTGCTTTTGTTCGGTGTGATTCTCGGTGTGGAAGCATTTTTTACCGGTTTTGGACTCAGTGGCATTCATTATGGTTTTGCGATGGTTTTGCTTCTGTTTCTGATTGAGCCTGTGGATATCTTTCTCGGCATCTTGATGAATCATTTAAGTCGGGTCGCAGAATATCAAGCAGATGCTTTTGCAAAAAAACACACGGCTTCTGTGTCCATGCAAAGCGCGTTAAGAAAATTGACGGTGGAGAACTTTTCGAATCTCACACCGCATCCATTATATCAACTGCTTTACTATTCACACCCCACCATCAGCCACAGACTGGCCGCACTCGAAAAAGAACAACTATAAGTATGATATAAGGGAACGTGGCTGATGGCTCTTGCCGATAATAAACGTACCACAATTCTCGGGTTTTATAGGCTTCGATTTGATATACTAACGGTAAGAAGGAGAGTACCATGGATTGGTTGGTCAGAATGAATCGCGTGCTTGACTATATTGAAGCGCATCTTACAGATACGATCGATTATGACGAGATTCAACACATCTCGTGCGCATCAGGCGATTTTTTTCAACGGATGTTCTCGCAATTCACAGGAATATCACTTGGTGAATACATCCGGAGAAGGAAGTTGTCCGATGCGGCTATTCGACTCATTGATCAAAAGATGTCCATCATCGATCTCGCGCTTGAATACGGATATGAATCATCGGACGCGTTCACACATGCTTTCAAGAAATTGCATGGCGTGACGCCGTCGGACGCAAAGAAAAAAGCGATTTCGCTTACGGCATATCCTAAACTCTCGTTCAATATCACTATGAAAGGATCTGAACGAATGAAGTACAGAATTGTGGAAAGAGAAGCATTCAACGTAGTCGGTAAAAGCATTAAGACATCGCAAGAGAGAAATTTGAAATTTCATGAAATACCCAAGTTTTGGGATGATTTCAATCAATCCGGCCATACCGAAACTCTATGCGCGCTCAGCGCGGAAGAGAATGTGCTCGGTGTGTGCTATGACGGGATGGCAGATGGCTCATTCAGCTATATGATCGGTGTCGTGTCGAATCAAGCCACTTCTGAGTTTGAGACCATTTCGATTCCTAAAGCGACATGGGCGGTTTTTGAATCGGTCGGGCCGATGCCTGATGCTATTCAAAAAGTCTGGTCGGACATCTTCCAGAACTTCTTGCCGACGAGCGGATACGAGCATGCGCCGATGGCGGATTTCGAACTTTATCCCAAGGGGTGTATCCATGACGTCGATTATTATTCGGAAGTGTGGATTCCCATCGTCAAGAAACTGGAATAACGGTATCGTCGTTTTTGTCAACACCGATTCAAGATAACCAGCCTTCTGGTTATATCTGTAGTAGGCGATTGCCCATGCCTCGGCAATCGCTTTTTTTATTAAAGCATCCGATGATTGTGTGGGGATTAGTGGATATTCAACCTTGAGTAACTCTCTTTTTTCAAACCCATCATGCAAAGACGAACAAATACTTGATTCTTTTCTTTTCATTGCGGAGATTCTATTATATAATGTGATACGAAATTTGATGATACCTAGACTCAAATCAAAGACAGACCATAGGAGGCCTTGTATGTTTATCATTATCCTTACGACCATCATTTTTGTTACGCTAGTTGTGCTGAGTGTGTGGAATCCGAGAACCAACCGAATCAGAGTGAGAAAAAGCGTTTTTTTCACGCCCCTAGTATTCTTGCTTCTTTTTACCGCGGCAATCACGAAAATCAGTGCGAATCAAGTCGGCATCGTCTACCATCCGTTTCAAGGCGGTATCCAGGATGAAGTGTTGAACGAAGGCTTCAGAGTGAAAAACATTTTTTCGACTGTGACCAAGATTGGGACGACCAATCGTACCGCCTTTCTCGAGGTTGCGGGACAGACTAAAGATAGCATCTACGCCAATTTCATGCTCACGATTGTGTATCGGATTGAAGCGCAAAATGCCGGCCGTTTCTTCAAGGTGACCGGAGATAAAGACATTACGCCCGAACAATTGAACTCGATTACCAAGGAAGCGTTGCAATCTGCCACAACGAATTTTGATATTTATGGCATCTTGGGCGAAGACTTGGAAACTGTCAGACTCGACTTCACGCAACGGCTGTCAAATCTCTTGATGACACGTTACCACATCACCCTTGTGTCCGCTTCGTTTGATGATATCGATGCGGGGTCGGAGATCGAACGGATTATTCAAGACAAAGCTCAAGCGATTCAACAAATTCAAATAGCCGAACAAGAGCGACAAAGAGCGCAAGTAGAGGCTGAAACAGCCATCATCCGCGCCACTGCGGATGCGCAAGTCATCATTATCACCGCTGAAGCGCAAGCCGAAGCGCAGATCATTTTGAATAGCGTCACGGTGAATGCGATCAACCAGATGTACCTCGGTCAATTCGATGACGATCAAGATACGGCAACACCGGAAGTATACGGCTACCTCACCATTCAAGAAATCACTCAAACGATTCTCAAGCAACTGTATTATGACACATGGGACGGCACTTTGCCCACGGTCATCGCGGATGGGTCAGGAATCATCATCAATCCATAAACTATATATTTCGATTCGGTTCTTTAATAGCATTATCGGTTGAATGTGAATCACTAGAAGGAGTTTGATCATGAGTGTGTGATGAAATTCCTTTTTTTATGCGCTTTACCTTGATAGATGCGACAATGAAGATTTCCATTCTCTAGTAGAAAATACAAAACCCCAAATCAAGTTAAACACGAACTGGGGTTTGAGTAGAATGCTTTTTTCTGTCCACTAAATATTGACTAATTCAGTACTAGGGTGCGCTATCTGCATATAAAGCTCACACGAATCATTTTCTATGGTGTGAGTATTTCTATGTGATTATGGGGGATGATGTTTTATTATTCATCAATAATAATTGATTTTTCTGTGCGGTTATACCTTATTTCGCTTGAATAGCAAAGCGGGGTCGATATTCCTTGACACCCTCACCTTCGTCGGCTAAAATAGGCAAATGTCAGGTTGATTTCGGCTTGGAAAACAATCACAGTGAGGCCTTCATTTTTGGCGAATCTGTGCCACGTTTTTTTTGGTGATCGATAGGGTTTTGACATTTTCTCTGATACGGTAGAACATCGGTGAATGACCATCCAAATTTTTGAACCAACGTGAGAATGACTGTTGATTCTCAAAGTTCATCTGTATGGCGATTTCTTTCATTGACATATTGGTGAATTGAATGAGTTGGATAGCTCTTTTGATACGAATACCAAACATGTATTTTTGTGGCGATTGATTGAATGTATTTTTAAACACCTTGATGAGATACCATTTAGAAAGATTTGCAATATGAGCGAGATCATCAAGTGACAAATTTTCATCCGCATGTGAATAGATATATTTAACCAACTGATTCATGCTTTCGATGTGTTTGTCAGGAGTGTTTTGGGTCGAAAGATTGTAACCGCGAACAATTTCCGTAAACAATTCGATGAGCAGTGCGCGTTGCATGTATTCAGAATAGGGATACTTGTATGTGAATTCATCGATCAAACGATAGAGTATGCTTTTGACAATGTAGGAATTAGTCAAGCGTATGACGGGAGGCAGGTCGATGTTCATTTCTGTTAAGATGTCCTTGCGAAACCATTTTTTTTGCGTATGGGTCATTTTGTCTTCTGTGATGAACGGGATATATATGCTTTTACTATACTCGTCTTCGATGAAGTCAAAATGAACATGAGGCTGGACCACCTTGACATAACCCGATTCCAAAATGTGATGGACACGAGGGCGCAGAAAAATGATATCGTCTTCGACACATTCATACTGGATGTCGTTGACGGTGACCAACATTTTTCCTTCCGCAATATATATGATTTCATAATCCCAAATAACGCGATCCATTTTGAATTCATTGAGAATCGTATCAAACATTGCAAGGCGGATATAGGGCGTGAAATGGTAGTGATTCATGGGAACCTCCTATATAGATGACAATATCTGAAAAACAATGTGCAATAAATGATAAATTTATTCTGAAGCAACAACGATAATGATAAACAAAAAATGTCAATGTATCTAAAGCGCCTATCTAATATGATTATACCCTAAAACGACGAATGTTGCTATGTTTATACGAAAATAGTGGGTATATTCGATCGCAAATGGCCCAAAAACCAAATGCAGAGGAAGAAAACATCATGAATCATTTATCCATAAATCGCAATTATTGATAACTCATTCGCAATTTTCCCCACTTACATTGAACTAATGAAATGGTAAAATGCAATTAAGTAAACCGCTTTCATTTGATTTGTGTTTGAATATAAGCTCCCTGAGGGTGCGCTTCTAGTATATATCTCTATTACTTTTCATCGGAGGGATTGTATGAAACTAGACTCAAAACCTGCTTCGTTGTCGCTGAGAATTCTTACCTTAGCGATTTTATCTCTTTTCCTGTTTTCGTGTAGTGCATTTGGCACAACCACAGATCTCTATCAGGGGGAAGCAGAGACTATTCAAATGGCCGTCATCTGGAATGGGTTGTCGTCGATTTATCCGTCAAGCAAAACCAACAATCCGGTAGCGGAAGTCGTCAGACAAAATACCGGAGTGAATATGAATTTTACGTTCTATGACGGATATGAAAATGACAACCTTACTCGGATTTTTGCTATAGGCAAGAATATGCCCGATGTGATCATGGCCCCTTACTGGGGTGGCGGAGATGCCAACAGCGCGACGATACGACAGGCTGTTGCGGATGGGTTGCTCATTCCTGTGGATGAGTATTTGGACGATATTGCCATCAACCTTCAGGATTCATGGACCGTGGGTGTGTCTGAGAATTTTCAGCAGTTGGAGTGGACGGCTGAGGAGTTCGGGGGGTTGAAATATGTCATACCCATGCAAACGCCCGCATCCGAGGCGGATATAACCAATTGGGGCTATACTGTGTTTGCACGAAAAGACATCATTGAAGACTTGGGTGTTGATCCTGACAAGATCAATACATCTGATGATTTGTATGAGTTGGCGAAACGAATCAAAGCGGGCAACTATAAGGATATAAATGGTAACAATATCATCGTGGCTTCCACGTTTGCGAATGGTTGGAGTTATGAATGTTATATAAATTCATTCCGGTCCCGTAACCGTTTTACCAATGTCATCCAAAATGATGACGGATCACTGGACTGGATATCTTCTTCGGAGTTGTTAGAAGAAGAGATTCGTTTCATGCACAAGATGATCAGTGAGGGGCTGTTTGACAAGACGGCTTTTTCCCATAATCAATCGACAGTCATCCAAAAGCATATTACGGGCAGCGTCGCTATGACAGCGACGATTTACGGTTCATTGAAACAGATGTTGAAGAATACATTATATGTGGACCATCCGGAGATGGAGTATATTCCGCTTGGTCCCATCTATGATGCCGACGGCGTCGCCGCGATGCCTGATGGATATAGAGAAGAATCGGGGGAGTACGGGTTCCCGGTTTTGATGATCACGAAAGATTGCAAGAACCCAGAAGCAGTTATGAGGTATCTCAACTACATCAATAGTGAAGAAGGCAAACTCTTGAGTTATCTCGGTATTGAAGGAGAAGATTGGGAGTACAATGATGACCAAGAAATCGTGAGAACGAGTCTGTGGCGGGATTCAATCTTAGCGAACCCCAATTATGGTGTGGAGCGAGGAACGGAGTATCACTATATTGGCATTTCTCAAGTTCCCAATAGATTGATCAGCGATGTGCGGAATGAGGACGATGAAATCTATCAAAAACTACTACAAATGTATCCCGTCCAAACGGTGAGCGGAACATATGCTTCCTCCTGGGACACTGAGTTTCCAGAAATTCAGTATCTTCGAAACATTCTTGAGGCGATGGGGTATAAAACAACAATCGAGTCCGCTTATTCTGCCAACACAATCGAACAGGCATTGACAATTCTCAATAATTATCGAAACAATTTGAGGCGTAATGGATATTTAGAACGCTATTTGGAATGGCTTGAAAATAAGATAAAAAACGAAGGCGACATTATATTTTAGTAGTAACATAGCTAAGGCGGATCAAACGTGAATACAACTCCGAAACTTAAGTTGCAGCATCTCTGGAAAAACATTTGGAATAAGAAAATGCTTTATCTATTCTTAATACCGGCATTTTTATGGTATACGATTTTTTGCTATATCCCCATGGGTGGATTGATCCTTATTTTTAAAGACTATTCATTTTCCGGAGGCATCTGGGGAAGCCCCTTTGCGGATCCATGGTATAAAAGCATTCGAATGTTTTTTGATAACCCCCTGATTTGGGAGATGATTCGCAACACCTTGACCGTAAGCCTTTTAAGAATATCCACATTTGGGTTACCCATCATATTAGCGTTGATGCTCAACGAGCTGAAACATCCTCGTTTCAAGAAAATCATCCAAACAATAACGTATTTTCCGTTTTTCATTTCGTGGGCGATTATTGTGTCGTTGCTGGAACAGTTATTGACACCTTATGGTGCCGGAGGTCCTCTCTATACGGTGCTGACATTGTTTGATTCCTCAAATACCATTCGTTTTTTCATGAATGACCAACAGTATTTTTATCCTATATTGATCCTTTCGCTGATTTGGAAAACCATCGGATGGAACTCGATCATCTACTTGGCAGCTATGACCAATATCAATCCAGAGTTGTATGAAGCCGCAAAAATGGATGGTGCGAATCGGTACCAACTCATTCGGTATATTACTATCCCCAGCATAAAAATGACCATTGGATTATTGTTTATCCTTTCATTGGGATCATTGATGGCAGCGGGTTTTGAACAAATATACCTGATGCAAACTCCGGGAAACTATGCCGTGTCCAATGTGCTTGATGTCTTTGTGATCAAGATTGGAATTGAAGGTGGCTACTATTCCTTAGCGACTTTCGTTGGGCTGTTCCAAAGTGTTATCAATCTGACGATCGTCGTGATTGCAAATGCGTATTTAAGAAAGAAGATGGATATCGCCTTATGGTAAAGACGAAATCACGTCGTAAAGACGCTTATATCAAGGAAGGATTCTGGTCACGCGCATTTGATGTGGCCAACGTCATCTCTTTACTCATCGTATGTTTTATCATGGCATATCCGCTCTATTATATTGTCGTATTATCATTTAATGAAGGTATTGACGCATATCGTGGGGGGTTGTTCCTGTGGCCGAGACAATGGACCTTAGACAACTATAAAGTAGCATTTACAAATCCTCAACTGGCTACGTCTTTTTTGGTGACAATAGGCCGGACCCTCGTCGGCACCATCGTTTCTGTATTTTTCATTTCGCTGATGAGTTATGCGCTCAGCCACAAGAAATTGCCCGGAAAACGTTGGATCATGAAATTTTTCTTCTTTACTACCTTGTTTCATGCAGGAGCCATTCCAATGCTTCTATTGATTCGGAATCTTGATTTGCTGGATCGCTTCATGGTTTATGTGCTTCCGGCAGTGTACGGCTTTGTTAACATGTTGATTGTCAAAATCGCTTTTGACGGAATCCCTCATGAGTTGAGGGAATCTGCACAAATCGATGGAGCGGGAGAATTCACCATTTTCTGGAGAATATATCTTCCCTTGGCGAAATCAGCTATTGTCACCATCGCATTGTTCACAGCAGTCTTTCATTGGAATGACTGGTACGCAGGAAAGTATTATGTAAGCAATCCGTATTTGAAACCAGGAGCGACAATCCTTCAAGAGATGATCACATCATCTTCCGGATCCTCCATGTATCTTTCCGGAGATACCACTACAACATCTCAAACTTTGCAAGCAGCATTTGTTGTAATCATCCTTTTTCCCATCTTACTAATCTATCCGTGGGCGCAGAAGTATTTTGTCAAAGGCGCCATTGTCGGATCCATAAAGGAGTAAAAACAGATGATATCGACTAAAAAAAAGATTCTTATGGGGTTGTTGCTGACGTTTGCAGGAACGTTTGTGGCGTGTTCCGTGACGACGAGCGCGCCTGAAATATCAACCCAAACGCCAACAACGGAAATAACCACGCTTGTTTCCACAGAGCAACCCACCACAATTACAACGGAGGAAGATACGATGATGAGAGAAGATGATCAATCTATCACATTTGATAATGGCGTGATCTCATTCTCGCTTTCTAAAGCATCCGGTAGCGTGACGTCTCTGGTCGATCGCGCCAGCGGAAGAGACTTTATCGAAAATTCCGCAGGGGGGAATTTCGCAGTCCTTGTGGATACGTCCACGGACAATGCATTCAAGTCAAATCCGAAAAGCAACACCACCTATTTGATTTCCAGCCGTAACCACACTCCGGTCATCACGACGAAGGAGCGCATGGATTCCTATGAGATCCAAATGATTTACTCGCTGGGCGAGAGTGGAACACATGATTTTTCGGATATCACCGTACGTTCCACGATTTTCGTGGATAAAACAGGCAGCGAACTGATCTTCGATTATGAAATCGACAACCAGAAAGAATCTGCGGTCGTGATTAATCTGACGGGACCAATTCTATCAGGGATCAAGGATGATAAGAACTCCCTTGACTTGTTTTGGCCCAACAAAGAAGGAAAGATATACGATGATGTCATACCCAAAGCCCAAACAACCCTGAAACTTTCTGAACAGTATCCGTCTCCGTTTTCGATGCAGATTGTTCAATTGTTTGATGATGAGACTTCTCTATACTATATCGTAGAGGATAGCCAGCGCATTTATAAAGAGTTCAATTTTGGCGCGTTTACAGGCACAAAAGAACACGATCAAGGCACAGTGCGGATTGCGGATAAGATCAGCCTTTCCTGCACACATTTCCCTTTTGTGGAAAGCAGTGCGAACAAACTTGTCTCCCGGACAAAAATCGGCATATCCAACGAAGGAGGTTGGTATGAAGGGGCAGATGTCTATCGTGATTTTCTGATTGAGGCAAACATGACTCGGGCATACAACGATTATGTCCAATACTGGACAGGATTTGTCAGCGACATGATTGCACAATGGGGTGACAGAATCCAAAAAACATATTCTGGGTCAAACGCATCGGATCAAGTCATCAAAGATTACGATCATACCGGTATTGACACGGTGGTCCTTTTCGGTTGGCATCAGGGAGGATTTGACTATAAATATCCTGACTATGAATTGTTTGAAGGCGAAGGCTTCGGCTTCGATAATTTTAAAGCCATGGTTGATCGCGCTCATATCAATGGCGACAAAGTATTGCCATATGTGAACGCACATATCATTGCCATGAATTCGAATTGGGGAAATACGGTTCTCGATACGACATCAGGAAAAACCAATATGCTTCATTCAGCGATAAAAAAAGCTGGATTCAACGACAATCTTCCTCTCGGACAATATGGTTCATACATGTATTATGAGACTTACGGAACCGATACGGGATATTATGCAGCTTGTCCTTATGAAGATCATTTTGTCAATCAAATCCGTCAAGTGGTAAGTGTTTTGGCCGAGGCCGGTGTCGATGGCCTATGGATGGATCAAATGATGGAAATGCCAGCCTATTTATGTTATGACGAAAGTCATGGACATCAGACTCCCGCAACAGCATATGGCGAAGGATATCGCAAAATGTATGATGCGATCGATAACGAATTCAACAAGCGTGACATCGAATATCTGATATTCGCTGAAGGTGTAACAGATGCATGGATTGAATATATCGATATTCCGGGGTACATGTGGGCACGCCACTTATATGCACCCGACAATGTTCATCCTGGAGACAGCCAACCCATGGCTCCCCATATTACACTCTACACTATGCCCGCAACATTTTTGGGTATTCGCGGATACCAAGTCACCTATCCACATGCATACTCATTCTTGTTTGGAAGCCCACTCGCCAGCGGGACCTCTCCGAAGGATATTACCGTTACCACACTATATACTGAAAATCCTGATATCTACATGGAAGGACGATATATGCATCATCGAGGCCTGCAAATTTCAGATTCTCGGATTTTGGGATCTGTCATTAGTGGAAGTGGTGACTCGATTGGTGTTCAACTTTATAATAACGGGACAGAAGAGGTCACGTTTGTCATTCAAGTGAACCTTGAGTCTCTGGGAATTGGAGGATATATCACTCACGTGCGTGAACTATTCTCGTCCACCGACATGAGCATGAATCAAAACCAGATCGTTCTAACGCTTGCTCCTGCAGAAATGGCCGCATTACGTGTATCATATGATGATTGATGTCAAAGACATATCACCTACTCAGTCGATGTTTAGATCATATAATTTGATCAAGGAGGAGTCGAACGATGAATTTCATTCTGAATAAGAAGATATTCCTTATATGCATAGGCTTTCTTTTGACATTGACTATTGTTGCGTGCCATCAAGCAACTCAGACGACCTCGACTGAAGAAAATTTTCCCACGCAACCGACAACCTCGATTTCTACGCAAACCGAAACCACCCAAACAACCACCAACCAACAGAAATTATTCAACATTGTCGACAACCCATATTATCTCAGTGTGAAGAACAATCAGATGTCTTTGATTCTGCAGAAAAATGACGGGAGTATGACATCATTGAAAAATGAAATCACGAAAATCGATTATTTGTTGGACTCAGATGGACACAATTGGTTTATGGTTTTGGATCCTTCTACCGCAAATCCGTTTTTGACAGACCCAGGCAGCGAAGGAAATCTCTATTTATCAAGCAGGATGTTTTATCCCGTCATTTCCTATCGTACCGAAGATGATCAGATGCATATTACGCTGCGTTATGATTTGACAACGCATGAAGATTTGGATCTCTCAGGTTTGTCTGTGGTTCAAACCATTACATGGAATTACTATGAAACTGAGTTATCCATCTCCTATCGTTTGGAAAATTACACTTCATTTGCGAGTGTGGTCATTTCCTTCACGGGGATGATCTTGTCAGGGCTAAGTGAAAGCAATCATACGTTGGATTTGTTTTGGTCAGACAAAGAAGGTCGTGTGAGAGAGGATGTCGTTCCTTCGGCACAGACACAACGTTTGGCGTACAAAATGGCATATCCATCGCCATACTCGACACAACTGATGGAGTTGTATGACGAACAAGGAGCCTTGTATTATTTCATCGAAGACCCAACAAGAGAGTATAAAGAATTTTTCTTTGGCGTGTTTGATAGAGATAGAGAACATGACGCGTCACGCCCGGGAAACCCAGTGAGCATGGGGGTCGTTCAATATCCTTTCGTGCCTTTTGGACAGGAAATGGAAATTTGGCAGACAAGACTGGGATTATCATCCAATTCCGGATGGTACGATGGTGCTGACTTGTATCGGGATTTTCTGCTCGAGAATGGCATGGATCGGACATACAATGAGTATGTCGAAACGTTCACGGGTTTTACCAATTCCATCATCGCTTGGGCACATGATGATTTCGTCCAAACATATACCGGGGAGTTTAATCCAACTGTCAGCATCAAGAGTCTCGACCCAATCGGCATCGATTCCATTTTGCTGATTGGTTGGCATAAGGGAGGATTTGACTCCAAATATCCGGATTATGAGTATTACGAGGGCGAATATTTCGGGGAAGACAATTTCATCAAAATGGTGAACGACATTCATGAGAATGGCGATTATGTATTGGCCTACCTGAATGGACATCTCGCAGTAGAAAATGCGCGTTGGTCAAGCGAACTGACACTTCATGGAATAACCAATATGTTCGCATCCTCAATCAAGAAACCCGGGTTTCGTATCTCTATGACGGAAGATCAGTATCTTCCATACATGTACCGCGAACGATATGGCACAGGTCTTGATTATTATGCGATGTGCCGTAAGGACGCCGCTTTTCAAGATATTCTATTAGAAGCCGTTGAGCGTTTGGTTTCCGCAGGCATTGATGGTTTATGGTTTGATCAGGTCATGGAGATGCCCGCATACCTATGTTTCGATCCCAGCCATGGGCATGCAACGCCGGCAACAGCGTCTGCCGAGGGTTATCGCGAAATATTTACCAAAATTGATGACGTTTTTGCAAAATATGGTAAGACAGACTACCTGTTGTTTGCAGAAGGCACAACAGATGCGTGGATCGAATATATTGATATCTGCGGATTGATGTGGGGAAGACTGCTTTACCAAGCCAACATGAGCCCCAACTTGACAAAATATACCATTCCTGCGAAATTTTTGGGCCTTTCGGGTTATGGAACAGACATATCACACGCATATGCATTCTTGTTCGGAAGCCCGCTTGTCGACGCTGCTTCGGTGACGGATCAGAAGATTATCGAAGTGTACAAGCAAAATCCCAGCATCTATTTTCGCGGAAGATATCTCGATATGAAAGGTCTGCAACTTTCTCATTCCGAGATAAAAGGCAGTATTATTTTATCCGACGACCTAAAGGAAATAGGTGTTCAGCTCTTCAATCCGACCAAACAAGCGGTCGAAGTGACCATCACGCTATCATTGACAGATTTGGGCTTGAATGGGGCAAACATTCAAGAATGGCACGATTTGTTCGATAATAGCGTCATCTCAAGTCACGAGGCAACAATCACCATCACGATGGAACCCAATAGTATAACAGCTTATAAAGCCATCATTGATTAGGAGGAAACATAAATGAAGAAACTCATCTTTTCAGTCATATTTTTGATGTTCATCGGGCTTGTAACCGCATGTAATGACGCGACAACAATGCCAGGAACGACCAACCCGACACAGACAACAACGACGGCAATCACAATACCGACGATAGATGTGGAAGGAGACAAAGTGGAAAAAGTGGAAACGCTTGCCCACGTGACCTTGTCGAATTCTTATATATCAGCCAAGTTCGATCTCGATAACGGGAGTATGGTGTCTCTCGTCAACGTGCCGGTTGGGACAGACTATCTTCTTGGTACAACAGGCGGAAACTGGGCGATGATTGTGGATGTCTCAACAAAAAACCCCTTTAAGACAAATTACCAAGGAGAAAACGCGACTCTCGTCACAAGCAGGAATCAGATGCCTGATTATGAGTTGAGTTATAGCGAAGACATTGCCATCATCACATTCACTTATGATGTATCTTTCAACTTCAAACAACAAAGCTACAATGGGATTCGCGTATTGCAGACAATCACGTTACTTAAAGGTTCCTCTGAACTTGATATCGCATATACCATTGAGAACAATAGTGAAAAAGATATCACTGTCTGTGCTTTTACAGGTGCACAGTTATCGGGTCTAAAGGATTCGGAAAATGGTGATTTGAGTTTGTTTTGGTCGAATAAAGAAGGAAAAGTCTATGATCATGCCATCAGCAAAATCATGAATGTCAACCATACGAACGAAAATTTGGTCAACGTTTATCCCGGGTTGTACTCTACGCAATTAATCCAACTCTATAATGATGTGGAGTCACTGTATTATATGGTCGAAGACGATACGCGTGAATACAAAATCGCACAGTATGGCGATTT
>JAQVTV010000135.1 GCA_028699855.1 Candidatus Izemoplasmatales bacterium
TGAGGGTTGGATGCCACCGAGACCGGGACCTCCGCGCATCACGGATACGATGACCGCTGGAAGTTGAGCTCCGGTCATATACGATATCCCTTCTTGTTTGAGCGCGATTCCAGGAGAGGATGAAGAAGTCATCACACGTGCGCCGGTGCTGGCAGCGCCATACACCATATTGATGGCGGCGACTTCCGATTCTGCTTGCAAGAACACTTTTTGGTGCGCCAACATATGTTTGGACAAGTACTCGGGTATTTCATTTTGTGGTGTGATTGGATATCCGAAGAAGGCATCGACACCGCCTTTGATTGCGGCGAGGGCAATGGCTTCGTTACCCTTCATCAGGATTTTAGCCATTATTTCTCGACCTCCACGGTAATGACCGAATCCGGACATATGATGGCGCAGAAAGCACAGCCGATACAACGTTCCGGATCGGATACTTTGATGACATTGTAACCTGATTTATTCAGTGTATGTGGATCTTGATAAAGGATCTTTTGCGGACAATAAGCGACACACAAAAGACATCCTTTGCACTTCTCGTAATCGAAGATGGTTCTTCCTTTTGGCATTTTTTCCTCCTTAGTACCAATTCTTGCGAAAATACAGTTTCAGAATGAGGGTTTCGCCCTCGACGACGATTTTGGGATCAAAGATTTCTTCATAGACCGCTGTATAGACGATGGGAATATGCGTTTTCTTCGCCACCGAATGGATAATCGCCTCACCTGTTAAAATATCATCATAGGTCGTCTCGCGCAATAAATTGGAGTTGTTGATGATACCGGTGATTTTCATGCCCGATGCACCCTCAATCTCGTGGATCATTTTGAGGATTGAGGCCTCGTCTTTGGTTTCAGGACGATAGATGTTTACTACGAGAAACAAGTCTGTATCACCGATACTTTCAGCTTCAAACTGTCTCAGCACCTTCGCTCCGAGATCGTTGCCGCCCAGGTCGTAAATCGCCCGGATTTCCGTGTTTCGAAACGGCAAAAAGATTCTTTTTGAAAGAAATGGGAGATCGGCGAACGTTCCATTTTCAAGATCATTCGAGATGATCTCTATACCCGCTTCTTGGAGTATATCCACACCTTCGCGGGACCGGAAATAAGGGTTGATGATATCGAGATCGACGACAGCGTCAAGACGCTCTTTCATCGCCAGATTCAAAGCGATTTCCGTCTTTCCCGAACCATAATAGCCCGTAAGAAAGGTAATCCGTTTCATAGATTACCTTGGTATATAGTTGGAATGGAGATTGTTGATGGTCTCGATGCGTTTTTTGGCATATACCCGGGCTGCTGCGTAGGTGGAGATATCTTCGTTTTCCGCAATCTCGAAGATTTCAAGCAAACGGTCAAAGATTTTCTCGATATCACGCACAGCGCGATCTTTGTTATAGGAGAGCAACTCATGATATACGTTGATCAATCCGCCGGCATTGATGACGAAGTCCGGAGCGTACAATATACCTTTATCCTTCAGCATGACGCCATGTTTTTCTTCGTCCTGAAGCACGTTGTTCGCCGATCCGGCAACGATCTTGGCTTTGATTTGAGGAATGGAATCGTCATTGAGAACGGCTCCGAGTGCACAGGGACTGAAGACATCAACCTCTAGCGCGAAAATTTGATCAGGTTTGACAAATTCCACCTCGGGATGCTCGTGTTTCATCCGATCGATATGTTTCTGGTTGATTTCCGTGAAATAGATTTTTTTCGCATTGGCTTCCAATAAGTATTTAATCAAAAAATATCCGGTTTGGCCTGTTCCCTGAACAGCGAAGGAGTAACGGGAGATATCATCGTTGCCGAATACTTTTTTGAGCGATGCGCGAATGCCGTGAAATACACCGAGTGCCGTCATGGGCGAAGGGTTGCCGGATTTTCCTTCCAACCCCACCACATGATGGGTCTCCATGTGGACATAATCCATGTCCTTGGTCGACGTGTTGACGTCTTCAGCGGTGATATAGCGACCATTGAGGCTTTGCACATAACGCCCTAAAGCGCGAAAATATGCTTCACTCTTGACTTTGTTCGCATCCCCGATCAACACAGTCTTACCGCCACCGAGATTCAGTCCTGCTGCGGCAGCTTTGTAGGTCATGCCGCGCGCGAGCCGCAAACAATCGAGTGCAGCATCTTCTTCTGAATCGTAATTCCACAACCTTGTGCCGCCGAGCGCCGGCCCGAGCGTCGTGTTGTGAATGCATGTAATCCCTTTAAGTCCCGTCGTTTTGTCAAAAAAATAAACCATTTGCTCGTAGCCGTGTTTCTCCATGTAGTCGAATTTGTTCATGTTACTCCTCCTCTAAATATGGTTGGTTTTCAAAAAAAAATAGAAAACGCTTTCATAGATATTATACCATCACTCGATGGAAAATCCAAGAAAAAATCATTCGTAGAACCCGAATATTTTTTCCGTCATATTCATGTGCTCTGTCTACCTGAAAAAAACATATGTGATGCCATCATTTCCGCGATGAAAATCCGAATCTTGCTTCAAAATCTGCAAATATCGGTGAATGAGCTGGTCGAAGCCCATGAGTGATGTCGTGGCTTCTCCAGGCAAAAAACCAGAAATACGCTTTCTGGTCATGCATTCATTGAGGACGTGATGCGTCATATGTTTGATTTTTCCCCCGACTCCGTGAGACCCGTACCCGTGGATGATCTTGATGGCGACTTCCTGCTTCATCATCTTCAAGATGTTTTCCAAATCGTATTGAGCCTCCGCAACGGTTTGTCCGGCGGATTTGATGTCAAATGTTTTCATCGAGTTGCTTCATGGCTTTCCTGATGAAATCCGTCATCTTCCGATCACTCATCAATTGGGCGTAGGAATGGATGTCCTTAAGCACTTTTTTTAGTTCTGGTTGCCCTGAAAGCGGGTCGAGATGATAGTAATCGAAAAGGAGATGCAGTTCGACTTCCTGATCGAGCAGATACTTGCTGTAGACGGAAGCGATTTGAAGCTCGGAATAGCGTGTACTAGGATGTTTCGCTTCGAGTTTGCGTGTGACCAAGGGTTTATCCTTCATGGTCTCGATGAGCTCGGCCGATGTCTTTTGGGCGATATCTTTGCCTTGTGCGTTCAAGCGGTAGATACCCTCACTTGATACTTCCCATAAATCAGGACTTTGTTCAAGAATCACGTGAATCAAGTGAGAATGGGGATATTCCTTGAGTGAAGAATCAAGCGCAAAGCGGTCGGGAAACAACGCGAGGCTCGCGAGACTGATGTAGGCCAGTGAAGCGGGGAACCCACTTTTGACGAGTTGGTCAATGGTGTACATAATCAGATGCGCATCACTGATGTGGTGAATGTGGTCTTCCGGAAAGGGGCTGAATTTTTCTAGGATATGCCGTTTCATCATTCATTCCTCCTCTACTGTGCCATTCTATCATAGAATCGGGGTTCATGCAAACGCAAGGCGTATGGATTGAGTTATGTAATGTATGGGTATTTTCTTTAGTAAGCCTCACTAATCGACTTGCCTTGCATATGCAACACGAGGTAATCGGGGCCGCCTGCCTTGGAATCGGTACCACTCATATTGAAGCCCCCGAACGGTTGATAACCCACGATTGCGCCGGTGCACTTGCGATTGATGTAGAGGTTTCCGACATGGAAATCTTCCCGTGCAATTTCGATGTGTGCGCGGTTATTGGACAAGATCGATCCCGTCAAGCCGAATTCGGTTTGGTTGACCACGTCCAGACCTTCCATAAATGACCCGACTTTGGTGATGGCCAAGACCGGACCAAAAATCTCTTCTTGCATGATGCGCGCGGATGGAGCGACATCCTTGATGATCGTCGGTTCGATGAACCAACCTTTTTCGGGATGAGTCACGCCACCGAGAACGAGTTTTCCTTCGGTTTTGCCGATTTCAATATAACGTTCGATAGATTGGAAGGCTTTTTGATCGTTGACAGGTCCCATGGTCACACTTGG